>CAVQWA010000063.1:0-18438 GCA_963717315.1 uncultured Gemmatimonadales bacterium | reverse complement strand
TTCCTGTTGCTTCGTTCAGCGTATTGCTATGATGATGACCCGCGCGTCCTTCGCGATCGAGATCAGCAGCTTGCGGTAGTTCTCCACCTGCTCCTCGGCCGAGGAGCGGAAGGTGAGGTGGGAGATCTTGGTGAGTCCGTCCACCAGCCCCGCCACCTCGGTGCCGAACTCGCGGGCGAGGTCCTCGGTGCCGACCTCGGCGTCCTCCACCACGTCGTGGAGCAGGGCGGCGGCGATCGAGGTGGAGTCGGGCAGCAGGTCGGCCAGGATGATGGCCACCGCGATGCTGTGGGAGATGAAGTCCTCCCCCGACATCCGCTTCTGCCCCCGGTGCGCCTGGGCACTGAACCGGTAGGCGCGCTCGACCAGCTCGATGTCGAGCCGGTCGGCATGCCGTTCCAGCGCGGCACGGAGGTCGAGGGGCAGTTCGAGGGCGGTTTCGGCCACGGCACAAAATCCCCCGCCCCGGTGCCGGCGGGACATCCGCCGGGGCCGGTCAGGGGTCTCCTGGATGCTTGGAGGATGCAGGCGGAGGGCGGTGGCGTCAATACGGTCGGACAGTCGGACGGCCGCCGGACGGCTACAGCAACCCCTCCGCCACGAAGCTGGCGAAACGGTCGCCGGCCACGATCACGTGGTCATAGAGCGGGAGGTCGAGGAGCTTTCCCGCCTCCGCCAGCTGCCGGGTGACCGCCCGGTCCTCCGCGGAGGGCGTCGGGTCGCCGCTCGGGTGGTTGTGCACCGCGATGATCCCCGCCGCCGCCTCGGCGATGGCCGCCCGGTAGACCTCCCGGGGATGCACCAGCGAACTGTTCAGCAGCCCGCGGGTGACCAGCACGTCCCGCAGCACCGCCCCCTGGCTGTCCAGCGCCAGCACGTGGAATTCCTCCACGCTCAGGTCGCGGAGCCGCGGGCCCACCAGCCGCACGACGTCCGCCGGCTCCCGGATCCGGAACCCCGCCGGCCGGGCCTCCTCCGCCAGCCGGGCGCCGAGCTCGAAGGCGGCGACCAGCCGGGCGGCCTTGGCGGGCCCGAGACCGGGAACCCGGAGGAGCTCGGCGGCCGGCCGTGCCGCCATCCGGCGGAGCGACCCGTCGGCGGCGGCGAGCAGTTCGGCGGCGAGCTGGGCGGCGCCCCGCCGCGCGTCGCCCGTGCCGATCAGGACGGCGAGGAGTTCCGCGGCCGAGAGGGCCGCCGCGCCGCGAGACCAGAGACGCTCGCGCGGGAGGTCGGGGACGGCAAGGGGGGCCGGCGATGCCACGCCCCAAGCTGCGTCGGCGGCCGTCATCTCCCGGTACCAGTCGGCCCCGCCGCGGTGCCCTCCACCGCCTGCCGCCGGTCCCCGCGGCGGCGCTCCACCCGCCCGGCGAAGGGCCCGCGCCGGCGAGTGTGCTGGCCGCCGTCGCCCCCGCCACGGTGCGTGGCGCGGACAGCGTGGTGGTGCGGTTCGGCGTGTCCGGAGCCGCGCTTGACGGCGTCACACCGGCCCGGCGGCACGCGAGTGTGGGAGGTCGAGGGGAACGCGGGATACGTCTTCCGGGCGCAGCGGATCCGGTGGCGGTACCACCCGGAGGAGGGGCTGCGGAGGTGATGCGCGAAGGCCCGGGGGATTCCCCGGGCCCGTTCCCCTACCGGTTCGCCCCGTGGCACTTCTTGTATTTCTTCCCCGAGCCGCAGGGACAGGGGTCGTTGCGCCCCACCTCGGCGACGGTCGCGGCGGCCGCCGCGAGCGGCGCTCCCGCCGGGGCCCGCGGCCCCGGCCGCCTCGGCTCGCCGGGGAAGAGCTCGTCGGGCGGCGGGGGGGGCGGCGGCGCGGGCGGCCGGCGCGGGGGCTCGGCCGTCACCTGCACCTTGAGGAACCGCTCGGCGAAGGTCGCCTGCATGTCCCGGAGCAGGTCCTCGAACATCTCGTACGCCTCCCGCTTGTACTCCACCAGCGGGTCCTTCTGGCCGTAGGCGCGGTACTGGATGGCGTTCCGGAGCTGGTCCAGGTCGTAGAGGTGGTCCTTCCACTTGTCGTCGATCACCTGCAGCATCACCTGGGAGAGCACCTGCTCGTCCACGTTCGGGACGTTGATCCTCGCGCCGAAGTCCCGCAGGTACCCGAGCTTCCGCTCCAGCGCCTCGCCCCCCGCCGTCACCGCGGCCTCCACGATCGCCTCGGCGTCCGGCGTCGCGGCCGCGTCGGCCAGCGCATCCACCGGCACGAGGTACTGCAGCGAGAGCTGGGTCCGGAGACCCTCCCGGTCGAACTCCTCGGGGCGCTCCGCGTCGGCCAGGAAGGTCCGCACGCTCCGCTCGAGGGCGGCGTCGATCATCCGCCGGGCCTGCCCGCGCAGGTCCTCCCCGCCCTCCAGCGGGTAGAGCCGCATCGAGTAGGTCACCTCGCGCTGCTGGTTCATCACGTCGTCGTACTCGAGGAGCCGCTTCCGCGCCTGGAAGTTCTGCAGCTCCACCCGGCGCTGGGCCGTCTCGATCGCCCGGGTGATGAGCTTCCCGGTGATGACCTCCCCCTCCTGGCCGCTCTTCTCCATCCAGCTCGCGATGCGGTCGGTGCCGCCGAACAGCCGCATCAGGTCGTCTTCCAGCGACAGGAAGAAGATCGACGCGCCCGGGTCGCCCTGGCGCCCGGCCCGCCCGCGGAGCTGGCGGTCGATCCGGCGCGACTCGTGCCGCTCGGTGCCGACGATCTGGAGGCCGGCCTCCTCGGTGGTGAGGTCGAGGTCCTTCCCCAGCTTGATGTCGGTGCCGCGGCCGGCCATGTTGGTCGCGATCGTGATCGCGCCCCGCTGGCCCGCCTGCGCCACGATCTCCGCCTCCCGCTGGTGGTACTTCGCGTTCAGCACCTCGTGCCTGAGGCCCCGGCGCTTGAGCATCTTGCTCAGCGTCTCGGACACCTCCACCGTCACCGTGCCGATGAGGATCGGGAGCCCCAGCCCGTGCAGCCGCTCCACCTCGTCCACGAGCGCGTTGTACTTCTCCCGCCGGGTCCGGTAGATCCGGTCGGGCTGGTCCCGCCGCCGGATCGGGCGGTGGGTCGGGATGACGCTCACCTCGAGGCCGTAGATCGTGTAGAACTCGGTCTCCTCGGTCTCCGCGGTGCCGGTCATGCCGGACAGCTTGTCGTACATGCGGAAGTAGTTCTGGATGGTGACGGTGGCGAGGGTCTGCGTCTCCCCCTTCACCTGCACCCCCTCCTTCGCCTCCACCGCCTGGTGGAGCCCGTCGGACCAGCGCCGGCCCGCCATCAGGCGGCCGGTGAACTCGTCCACGATCACCACCTGGCCCTCCTGCACCAGGTAGTCCACCTCCTTCTCGTAGAGGATGTGGGCCTGGAGCAGCTTGTGGATGATGTGGAGCTTCTCGCTCTTGATCGCGTACTCCCCCTCGAGCGCGAGGCGCCGCTCGACCCGCTGCTCGGGGGTGAGCGCGGGGTCGCGCTCCACGGCGTGGATCGTCTCCGAGATGTCGGGCACGATGAAGAGCTGCGGATCCTCGGGGGAGAGCGCCTCGGCCCCGAGGTCGGTGAGGTGGACGCTGTGCCCGCGCTCGTCGAGCACGAAGTAGAGCGCTTCCTCCAGCCCCCGCATCCGCTGCTGCCGCGCCGGGAGCTTCCGGTCCGCCAGCGCCTGGAGCTCCATCTTCTGGAGCAGCTGCTTCATCCCGGCCTCGTTCAGCAGCTTGAGCAGGCGCTTGTTCTTCGGCATGCCGAGGTGGGACTGGTAGAGCTTGAGCCCGCCCTCCTCGTCGTCCGGGTCGGCCTCCAGCAGGCGCTCCGCGTCGGCGAGGAGCCCGTTCACCACCACGGTCTGCTTCCGTGCCAGCTCCGCCACCTGCCGGTTGAACTGGGCGTACTTCTCGCTCTCCTGCCCGCCGACCGGTCCGGAGATGATGAGCGGGGTCCGCGCCTCGTCGATGAGGATCGAGTCCACCTCGTCGATGATGGCGTAGGCGTGCTCCCGCTGGACCCGCTGCGCGGCCGAGATGACCATGTTGTCGCGCAGGTAGTCGAAGCCGAACTCGTTGTTCGTGCCGTAGGTGACATCCGCCCCGTAGGCGGCCTGCCGCTCCGGGCTCCCCGGCTCGGTGTCGTCCAGGCAGGCCACGGTGAGGCCGAGCCAGCGGAGCACGTGCCCCATCCACTGCGAGTCGCGGCGGGCGAGGTAGTTGTTGACCGTCACCAGGTGCGCGCCGCGCCCCGCCAGGGCGTTGAGGTAGAGCGGCAGCGTCGCCACCAGCGTCTTGCCCTCGCCGGTGGCCATCTCCGCGATCTTGCCCTGGTGCAGCACGATGCCGCCCATCAGCTGGACGTCGTAGGGCACCATGTCCCAGGTCAGCTCGTGGCCCGTGACCATCACGGTGGAGCCGAGGAGCCGGCGGCAGGCCTCCCGCACGGTGGCGAACGCCTCGGGGAGGATCTCCTCCAGGGTCTCCGCGAGCGCCCGCTTCCAGTCCGCCTCGAGCTCCTGCGCCCGGTCCTCCAGCCGGTCCCGCTCCGCGGGATCCTCGCTGGCCCGGCGGGCCTCGCGCACGGCGTCGAGCTCGGCGCGGAGCGCGCCCGCGCGCTCCGCGATCCGGCCCCGGAACTTCGCGGTCTGGAGCTGGAGCGCGTCGTCCGGCAGGTCCTTGAGCTTCTCCTCTTCGGCGTGGATCAGGGCCACGACGGGGCGGAGCTTCTTGACGTCCCGCTCGTTGCGGGTGCCGATGACCGCATCCACGATCTTCTTGAGCATCACTGGGCGTCCCCATAGAGCCGGTGGGCGGCGACGTAGGCCGCCACCGCGTCCGGCACCAGATAGCGCACCGACCGCCCGGCGCGCACCCGCGCCCGGACCGCCGTCGCCGAAATGTCCACTTGCGGCGCTTCCACCACGACCGCGCCCGCCGGAAGCCCCGCCGGCACCGCCGCCCCGGGGCGCGCGAACACCAGCAGCGTGGCGAGCCCCGGGAGGGCCGCGGCCTCCTTCCACTGCGGCAGCTCGCGCGCCGCGTCGGCGCCCACCAGCAGCGCGAACCGCGTGCCCGGCTCCCGCGCGCGCAGCGCACGGAGGGTGTCCACCGTGTACGACGGGCCGGGCCGCCCCAGCTCCAGCCGCTCGACCCGGAAGCCCGGCTCGCCCGCGACCGCGAGGTCGAGCATGGCGGCGCGGTCGGCCGCCGCCGCCCCGTGGCGGCCGGTCTTGAACGGCTGTTCCCGCGCCGGAACGAACCGCACCTCCGCCAGTCCGGCGGCCTCCGCCACGGCGCGCGCCACGATCAGGTGCCCGTGATGCACCGGGTCGAACGACCCGCCGAACAGCCCGACCACGTCAGGAGGGGGGCCGCGCTGCGGCGGCGGTGTCGGTCGCCAGCGCCGGCGGGCACGCCGCGCCCGCTTCCGCATCGTCCGGGTGGAACCGCCGGATGTAGTCGCAGGTTTCCGCCCGGTCCTCGGCGTACCCCAGCGTCCGGTAGGCCTCGACCAGCCGGGCCAGCGCCCGGGGGGCCGCCGCCGTCCGCGGGTAGGTCGCCACGACATCCTTGAAGTAGATGATGCCGCTGTTGTACGCCTTCTGCCGGTGATAGTAGATCCCGCTCTGGTACAGCTTCCAGGCGAACTTCTCGTCCAGCGCCGCGAGCCGGGCCTGCGCGATCGCCGCCGCCGGCGAGTCCGGGTAGCGGTTCCGCAGTTCCTGCCAGGTGGAGCGGGCCGTCTCGCCGTACGACGGGTCGAGCTCCGGCCGGCCCCAGAGGTCGGCGAAGACGTCCCCGGCGCGCAGGAGCGCGCGCGGCGCCAGCGGGTCGTTGGGGGTCTCGTCCGCGACGCGCCTGAACGAGCGCGCCGCCTCGAAATGCTGTCCCATCGCCAGCCGGGCCTCGCCCAGGTAGAAGCGGCCCGCCGCCACCCGGGGGTCGCCCGGCCGGAGCTCGAGCCCCACCCGCTCGAAGTTGGCGGCGGCATCGGACCAGCGGCCGGCCGCGAACTCGCTCCGGGCCAGCGCCCAGACGGAGTCCACCACGGCGGAGCCGGCGGCCTCCGGCGTCGGCAGGTCGCCGGGGTCGGGACCGCCGCCGCACGCCGCGGTGAGCGCAACGATGGACACCAGCAGGACGCGGCTCATCACTCCTCGTCGGTTCCCGTTCCGCCCGCCGAGGCGAGCGCGTTCAGTCGTTCGGTCGCCCGGGTGGACAGGCTGTCGTCGCCGGCCGCGGCCACCTGCTGCCACGCGAGCGCGGCACCGAGCAGGTCTCCCTGGCGGCGGCGGGCGTCACCCACGCCCAGCAGCGCCCGCCGGGCGGTGTCCCCGGCGGGCCGGATCCGCAACAGCTGCCGGAACCAGTCTTCCGCCGCCGCGGGGTCGTGGTCCAGCGCGGCCTCTCCCAGCGCGAGGGCACAGGCCGTCGCAGCACCGCCGGCCCGATTCCGTGCCCCCGGCGTGCCGCCCCGCCGCTCGAGCGTGGTCCAGAGGGGGAACGCCGCACGGCACCCTCCGTCCTCCTCCGCGGTCTCCGCCAGCGCCACCAGCGCGCGGTCGGCCGCAACGGGATCGGTCGCGCCGGCGATGGCGGCGGGGAGCAGGCCGGCCGGCGCCGCGTCGAGTTCCGCCAGCCGGGACGCCAGCCGGGCCACGGACACGCCTGGCGCGCGCGCGGCGAGTGCCGCCACCGCCGCGCGGAGCCCCGGGGCATCCCCTTCCTCCGCGGCGCCCTCCGCCGCGCGAAGCAGACCCTCGAGCCCCTCGGTGCGGCGGCCGGGTCGCTCATCCATCAGGCGGGCCCAGGCCTCCGCCGCCACCGGCCAGTCCCGGGCCCGGAGTGCCGCGGCGCCGACCTTGGCCCAGGCGTCCCCGCCGCGGGCTCCGGCGTCGGCGCGGTAGAACTCGAGCGCCCCGGTCCAGTCCCCCGCGGCCCAGGCCGCGTCCCCCCGCTCGTCCCGCGACCCGCCGCTGCAGGCCGCCAGCGCCAGCAGGAGCGCCAGCGCCGCCCGCGGACTCATCGGGGGTTCCGGCCCAGCATCGCGAGGTACGCCTCCACCCGGGCATTCTCCGGCCGCGCGGCGAGGCAGGCGCGCCAGGTCTCCTCGGCCCCGCCCGCGTCGCCCGAAAGGTAGCGGGCGAGGCCCAGGGCGGCCTCCGCGTCCACGAACCCCGGCCGCTCCGCCACGACGCGTTCCAGCTCCTCCCGCGCCTCGAGCGGGCGCCCCGATTCGATGAGGAGGCGTGCCAGGCGATAGCGCAGGTCGGGGAACCCGGGGCCGAGAATGCACGCCTCGCGGTATTGCCCGACCGCGCGCTCCAGCGCACCCACCTCCGCGTAGGCGTCGCCGAGGTCGGCGTGGGCGTTGGCCAGCCGGGCGGCGTCGTGTGCCGGCAGTCCCGCCACGCGCGGCCGGCCCGCCGCGGCGGCCGCCGCGAACGCCTCCCGCCCCTCCTCGACCCGGCCGAGCGCGTTCAGCACGATCCCCCGGTGCACGTGGGCCTCGAGGTACCGCGGGTTGAGCGCCAGCGCCCGGTCGAACGACTCCAGCGCCCGTGCAACCTGCCCCAGCAGCGACCAGCAGAGCCCGAGGAGGTGGTGCACGTCCGCGAAGTCGCGGCCCGCGGCCACCACCTCCTCCAGGAGGTGGATGGCGCCGTAGTAGTCCTGCAGCGCGAAGCGCTCCCGCGCCTGCGCGACCAGGTGATCCGAGTTCACGTTCACGGCTGCTCCCGGAACCAGGCGGCGAAGCGGCGAAGCCCCTCCTCGAACCCCACCTCGGGCCGCCATCCGAGGAGGCGCTCGGCGCGCCCGGTGTCGGCCGCGGTGAGTCGCACGTCGCCGGGCTGGGGCGGGGCCCATTCGAGCCGGGGGGTGAAGCCGGTGGCCTGCGCCACCGCCGTGACCATCCCGGCGAGCGGCACGGCGCGGCGCCCGCCGAGGTTCACGATCTCGTGGCCGGGCGCGGCGCCGGCGGTCCAGTCCACCGCCGCGACGACGCCGCGGACGACGTCGTCACAGTACGTGTAGTCCCGCGCCGAGGTGCCATCACCGAAGAGCGTCACCGGCTCGCCGCGCGCCATCCGGCGGGCGAAGGCGTGGATGGCGAGGTCGGGCCGCTGCCGCGGCCCGTACACGGTGAAGAACCGCAGCGATGCCGCGCGGAGACCGTCCACCGGCGCGAGTGCGCCCACCAGCAGTTCCCCGGCGCGTTTCGTGGCGCCATAGGGCGAGAGCGGGCGCACCGCCGGCGCGTCCTCGGTGAAGGGCGCCGGGGTATCGTCCCCGTACACCGACGAACTCGAGCCGAAGACCAGTCGCGTGGCGCCGGCCCGGCGCATCGCGAGCAGCACCGCCGCGGTCCCCTCGACGTTGGTGCGGGCGTAGGCGGCGGGATCGGCGAGCGAGGGCCGCACGCCGGCCCGGGCCGCCAGATGGACCACCGCGGTGCCGGGGTCGAGCAGCGGGGCGAGCGCGCCGGGGTCCACGACGTCGAGCTCGTGGAAGGCGAACCCGGGGTGCCGGCGCGCCGCGGCGAGGTTGGCCTCCTTCACCGCGCGGGCGTAGAACGGGTCGAAGTTGTCCACCCCGGTGACGGCGTCACCGCGCGCGAGCAGGGCCTCGACCAGGTGCGACCCGATGAACCCCGCCGCCCCGGTCACCAGGACCCGGGTCATCGCGGCGGGCGGCCGATGCTGTGGTAGGCAAACCCCATCCCGGCCACGCGCGCCGGGTCGTAGAGGTTGCGCCCGTCCACGATGAGCGGGCGGCGGAGCAGCTCGCGGAGCCGGGTGAAGTCGGGGTTCCGGTACACCAGCCACTCGGTGACGACCACGAGCGCGTCGGCGCCCTCCGCGGCGGCGTAGGGGTCCTTCGCGTACTCCACCCGGTCGCCGAACACCGCGCGCGCGGTCTCGTGCGCCTGGGGATCGTGCACCCGCACCCGCGCGCCCCGCGCGAGCAGGTCCTCCACCAGCGGGATGCTCGAGCTCTCGCGCATGTCGTCGGTCTCGGCCTTGAAGGCGAGCCCCCAGACCGCCACGACCGCGCCGGTGAGGTCCTCGCCCAGGAGCGCCCGCACCCGGCCCGGCAGCACCCGCTTCTGGCGGTCGTTCACCGCCTCGATCGCCTCGAGCAGGTCCGCCTCGAGGCCCTGCTCGTGCATCGTGCGGATCAGCGCCTTCACGTCCTTCGGGAAGCACGAGCCGCCGTAGCCCGGCCCCGGGAAGAGGAAGGCCGAGCCGATGCGGTCGTCCGAGCCGATGCCGCGGCGGACGTGGGTCACGTCCGCGCCGACCCGCTCGCAGAGCTGGGCGAGCTGGTTCATGAAGGAGATCCGGCTGGCCAGCATCGCGTTCGCGGCGTACTTCGTCACCTCGGCCGAGGCCACGTCCATGAAGAGGATGCGGTCCTGCCGGCGGGTGAACGGCGCATACAGGGCCGCCATCGCCGCGCGGGCGCGCTCGTCGCCGTCAGCCACCCCGACGATGACGCGGTCGGGCTTCATGAAGTCGTCGACCGCGGCCCCTTCCTTGAGGAACTCGGGATTGGAGCAGACCGAGAACGGGAGGGAGGTGCGGGCCGCGATGGCGGAGCGGACCTTCGCGGCGGTCCCCACCGGCACGGTGGACTTGGTGGCCACCACCTTGGGCCCGTCGAGGTGCCGCCCGATCGTGTCCGCGACGGCCAGGACGTGCTGCAGGTCGGCGGAGCCGTCCTCGCCCGGCGGCGTGCCGACGGCGATGAAGAGCACCTCGCCGTGACGCACCGCGGCGGCCAGGTCGGTGGTGAAGCGGAGCCGGCCCTGGGCGCTGTTCCGCCGCACCAGCGGCTCGAGGCCCGGCTCGTAGATCGGCACCTCGCCGGCCTGGAGCCGGGCGACCTTGCCCGCGTCGATGTCGGCGCAGACCACGTCGTTCCCGGCCTCGGCCAGGCACGCCCCGCCCACCAGGCCCACGTACCCGGAGCCGAAGACGGTGACCCGCACTCAGGCGCCCGTCGGCAGGGCGTGACGGGTGTCCACCACGCAGCGCGCCTGGCGGGCCACCATGGCGTAGTCCACCCCGGTGTGGTCGGTCACGACCATCACCGCGTCGTAGCCGGCCACCGCCTCCGGCGTCAGGGCCACCGAGCGTCGGGTGTGCCCGTCCTCGGTGAACTGCCGCACGAAGGGGTCGTGGTAGTCCACGGTGGCGCCCTGCTGCTCGATCAGCCGGATGATGTCGAGCGCCGGGCTCTCCCGCAGGTCGTCGATGTCCCGCTTGTAGGCCACGCCCAGCACCAGCACGCGCGAGCCCTTCACCGCCCGCCCGGTGTCGTTGAGCGTGTCCTGGAGCTTCCGCACCCAGAAGACCGGCATCTCGGTGTTGAGCTCGCCCGCGAGGTCGATGAAGCGCGTCTTGTAGTTGAGCCCCCGCATCTTCCACGCGAGGTAGTGCGGATCGATCGGGATGCAGTGCCCGCCGAGGCCCGGTCCGGGGAGGAACTTCATGAAGCCGAACGGCTTGGTGGCGGCCGCCTCGATGACCTCCCAGACGTCCACGCCCAGCTTGTCGCAGACGATGGCCATCTCGTTCACCAGCCCGATGTTCACGCTGCGGAAGGTGTTCTCCAGCAGCTTCACCAGCTCGGCGGCCTCGGTGGTGCTCACCGGCACCAGCCGGTCGATGGCCGGCTGGTAGAGGGCGCAGGCGACGTCGCGGCAGGCGGCGGTGATGCCGCCGACCACCTTGGGGGTGTTCTTGGTGCCGTAGGTCGGGTTGCCCGGATCCACCCGCTCGGGGCTGAAGGCGAGGAAGAAGTCCTCGCCCACCGTGAGCCCGGTGGCCTCCAGCGTGGGGAGCATGATCTCCCGCGTCGTGCCCGGGTAGGTGGTGCTCTCGAGAATGATCGCCTGGCCCCGGCGCAGCCCCGCCTTCACCGCCTCGGTGGCGGCCACGATGAAGCTCACGTCGGGGTCCTTGAACTTCGAGAGCGGCGTCGGCACGCAGATCGAGATCGCGTCCGGCTCCCCCAGCCGCGCCATGTCGGTGGTGGCCTCGAACCGCCCGCTCGCGATCGCCTCCTTGAGCTGCGCCTCGCTCACGTCCTTCACGTGCGAGCGGCCGGCGTTCAGCCCCTCGACCACCCCGGCGTTGATGTCGAACCCGAGCACGCGGTACCCGGCACGGGCCAGCTCGATCACCAGCGGCAGGCCGACGTACCCCAGGCCCACCACGCCGAAGAGCGCCTCGCGCCGCTCCGCCTTGCCGATCAGGTCCTGGGCCACGGTCATCGGTAGAAATCCAGCACGGCCGCGGTGACCGCGTCCTGCTGCTCCAAGGTGAGTTCGGGATAGATCGGCAGCGAGACCACCGCCGCCGTCGCGGCCTCCGAGACCGGCAGCGCGCCGGCGCGGTAGCCGAGGTGGGCGAAGCAGGGTTGGAGGTGCAGGCTGAGCGGGTAGTACACCTTGTGCCCGACACCCCGGGCCGTGAGGTGCCCACAGAGGGCGTCGCGCCGCTCGGCGCGGATGGTGTACTGGTGCCAGGTGTGCTCGTTCGCCGGGTCGGTGCGCGGGGCCGTGATCGCACCGTGGCCGGCGAAAGCCGCCTCGTAGCGGGCGGCGAGCTCCCGCCGGCGGGCGTTCCAGCCGGCGAGCCGCGGCAGCTTGGCCAGCAGCACCGCCGCCTGGAGGGTGTCGAGCCGGCTGTTGGTGCCGACCTCGTCGTGGTAGTACTCCCGGGTCCCGCCGTGGAGCCGGAGCGAGCGGAGGCGGGCCGCCACCGCGTCGTCCTGTGCCACCATCATCCCGCCGTCGCCCCAGGCGCCCAGGTTCTTGGTGGGGAAGAAGGAGAAGCAGCCGGTGGTGCCGAGCTCGCCAGCCATCCGCCACTCGCCGCCGATCTGCCGGCGGGCCCCGATCGACTGGGCGGCGTCCTCGATGATCACGACGCCCCGGCGCCGGGCCAGCTCGGCGAAGCCCTCCATCGGCGCCATCTGGCCGTAGAGGTGCACCACGACGATCGCGCGGGTGCGAGGCGTGATGGCCGCCTCGGCCGCCGCGGGGTCGAGGTTGAAGGTGACCGGGTCGATCTCGGCGAAGACCGGGGTGCCGCCCGCGTTGTGCACCGCACCGGCGGTGGCGAAGAAGGTGAAGGCCGGGGTGATGACCTCGTCCCCCGGTTCCAGGTCCAGCGCCCGGAGCGCCAGGAGGAGAGCGTCGGTGCCGCTCGCGCATGCCACGCCGTGGGCCGCGTGCGACAGCCGGGCCACCTCGCGTTCGAGCTCCACCACCTCCGGCCCCATGATGAAACCCTGGCGGTCCACCACCGCCTTCACCCGGCCCTGCACGTCCGCCTCGATGGTCCGGTACTGGGCCACGAGGTCAAGCAGCGGTACCTGCACGCGACGCTCCCCGTAAAGTGCGACAGCCGTGAAACTTAGCCCTATCGGGAGGGCGGGTCAACGCGCCCCGGCACGCCGTTCGACTCGGCGTAGGCGGTCCCGCACGCTCCGCAGGTTCCCCGCCCATCCCGGAGCGGGAGCGGCTCGCCGCACTGGCACATCCAGCCGGTCCGCCGGGCCGGGACGCCGGTCACGAGGGCGTGGGCCGGGACGTCCCGGGTGACCACCGCCCCGGCTCCCACGAAGGCGTATTCCCCGAGGGTCACGCCGCAGACGATGGTGGCGTTGGCGCCGATGGTGGCCCCGCGCCGGACCAGGGTCCGCTGGTAGGCGTGGCGGCGGGAGACATGGCTCCGGGGCGTGCCCACGTTGGTGAAGACGCAGCTCGGCCCGCAGAACACGTCGTCCTCCAGCTCGACGCCCTCGTAGACCGAGACGTTGTTCTGGATCTTCACGTTGTTCCCGATCCGGGTGCCGGGCATCACCACCACGTTCTGGCCCAGCACGCAGCGCTCGCCGATCACGGCACCCGGCATCACGTGGCAGAAGTGCCAGATCCGCGTACCGGCGCCGACGGTGGCGCCGTCGTCGACGTAGCTCGACTCGTGGGCGAAGTAGTCAGGCATCCCGTTCCTCGTCAGGTCTTGTCACCGCGGAGACGCGGAGAACTCCCTCCGGCACGTCCGCCGCGGCCGCCTCGCGCGCCAGCTCGTGCCACTCCTGGAGCGAGCGCACCTCGAGCCGCCGGCTCCGGAGCGCGATGATGGCGTCGCAGGCCGCCGA
The DNA here is from genome assembly GCA_963717315.1 of uncultured Gemmatimonadales bacterium. GTDB lineage: Bacteria > Gemmatimonadota > Gemmatimonadetes > Gemmatimonadales > GWC2-71-9 > JAICEH01. The sequence goes on along the minus strand of CAVQWA010000063.1, from coordinate 5,313 downwards.
GGCGGCGGAGAGCGTGGTGGTGTACGGCACCCGGTGCTGCAGCGCCGCCCGCCGGATGGTGTAGTCGTCCTGCTGCGTCAGCTTGCCGAGCGGCGTGTTCACCAGCAGCTGGATCTGCCCCGAGACGATCAGGTCGAGCGCGTTGGGCCGCCCCTCGTGCACCTTGAGCACCCGCTCCGACGGGACCCCCTTCCCCCGCAGGTAGCGCGCGGTGCCGCTCGTGGCGCGCACCCGGAAGCCGAGCTCGTGGAACCGCCGCGCGATCGGCACGACGGTCGCCTTGTCCCGGTCGTTCACCGTGATGAACACGGCCCCCTCGAGCGGGAGCGATCCGTCCGCCGCGGCCTGGGCCTTGGCGAACGCCATCCCGAACGAGTCGGCGATCCCCATCACCTCGCCGGTGGAGCGCATCTCCGGACCGAGCACCAGGTCCACCCCGGGGAACTTCCCGAAGGGGAAGACCGCCTCCTTCACCGCCACGTAGGGCGGCACCACGTCGTCGGTGAGCCCGAGCTCGTCCAGCGACTTCCCCGCCATCACCGCCGCGGCCAGCTTGGCGAGCGGCAGGCCGGTGGCCTTGCCGACGAAGGGCACGGTCCGCGAGCCCCGCGGGTTCACCTCCAGCACGTACACGATCCCGTCCCGGATGGCGTACTGGACGTTGATGAGCCCCACCACCCCGAGGCGCCGGGCGAAGGCCCGGGTGTGCTCCTTCATCACCTCGACCTGCTCCTCGGTGATGAGGTAGGGCGGCAGGACGCAGGCGGAATCGCCGCTGTGGATGCCGGCGTCCTCGATGTGCTGCATGACCCCGCCGATGACGCAGCGGGTCCCGTCGGCGATGGCGTCCACGTCGGCCTCGAAGGCGTCCTCGAGGAACCGGTCGATCAGCACCGGGTGCTCCGGGGCCACCCGCATCCTGCGCGCGAAGTAGTCGCGGAGCGACTCGGGGTCGTACACGATCTCCATCGCCCTCCCGCCGAGCACGTACGACGGGCGCACCAGTACGGGATAGCCGACCCGCTCCGCCACCGCCACGGCCTCCTCCACCGAGGTGGCCGTGCCGGCCGGCGGCTGGGTGACGCCGAGCTCCCGCGCGAGGGCCTCGAACCGGCCCCGGTCCTCCGCCGCGTCGATGGCGTCGGGGCTCGTTCCCAGGATCCGCACCCCCGCCCGCTCGAGCCCCCGGGCGAGCCGGAGCGGCGTCTGGCCCCCGAGCTGGACCACGACTCCGAGGGGCTGCTCCTGGTGCACGATCTCGAGCACGTCCTCCAGGGTGAGCGGCTCGAAGTACAGGCTGTCGGAGATGTCGAAGTCGGTGGAGACGGTCTCCGGGTTCGAGTTCACCATCACCGCGCGGTACCCCAGGTCGCGGAACGCGAGCACGGCGTGGACGCAGCAGTAGTCGAACTCGACCCCCTGCCCGATCCGGTTCGGCCCGCTGCCGAGGATGATGACCGTCGGCCGGTCGCTCCGCGGCGCCTCGTTCTCCTCGTCGTAGGAGGAGTAGAGGTAGGGCGTGGCCGAGGGGAACTCGCCGGCGCAGGTGTCCACCATCTTGTAGGCCGGCCGGACGCCGAGCCGGTGGCGGAGCGCCCGGAATCCGTCCTCCGGCATGTCCCAGAGGGCGCCGAGCTGGCGGTCGGAGAAGCCGAGCCGCTTCATCCGGCGCACCGCGTCGGCGCGCGGGTCGGGCATCCCGGCCGGCGGCGCGGCCGCGCCCCGGAACTCGGCCTCCGCCTCGAGCAGCTCGGCCAGCTGCCCCACGAACCAGGGGTCGATGCCGCTCCGCTCGGCGATCTCCTCCACCGCGACGCCCAGCTCGAGCGCGCGGCGGACCTGGAAGATCCGCTCCGGCGTGGGGGTGTGGAGCGCGGCGCGGACCGTCTCGATCCCCCCGTCCTGGAGCCGGTCGTCGGACGGCAGGGCCCCGGCCACCCACCCGGCCCGGTCCACCTCCAGCCCTCGGAGGCCCTTCTGCAGGGCCTCCTTGAAGGTGCGGCCGATGGCCATCACCTCGCCCACCGACTTCATCTGGGTGGTGAGCACCGGCTCCGCCCGGGGGAACTTCTCGAAGGCGAAGCGGGGGATCTTGACCACCACGTAGTCGAGCACCGGCTCGAAGCTGGCCGGGGTGGTGCGGGTGATGTCGTTGGGCAGCTCGTCGAGCCGGTAGCCGACGGCGAGCTTGGCCCCGATCCGCGCGATGGGGAAGCCGGTGGCCTTCGAGGCGAGCGCCGACGAGCGCGACACCCGCGGGTTCATCTCGATGACCAGCTGCTCCCCGGTGCGCGGGTCCACGGCGAACTGGATGTTGCATCCGCCGGCCGCCACGCCGACCTCGCGGATGATCCGGAGGGCCGCATCCCGCATCCGCTGGTACTCGCGGTCGGTGAGGGTCATCGCGGGGGCCACGGTGATCGAGTCGCCGGTGTGGACGCCCATCGGGTCGAGGTTCTCGATCGAGCAGACGATGACGACGTTGTCGGCGCCGTCGCGCATCACCTCGAGCTCGAACTCCTTCCACCCGATCACGCTCCGTTCCACCAGCACGGAACCGACCGGCGAGGCGTCGAGCCCGCGGCGCACCAGCGCCTCGTACTCCTCCCGGTTGTAGGCGATGCCGCCGCCGGTGCCGCCGAGGGTGAACGACGGCCGCACGATGGCGGGATACCCGGTGCGCTCGACCGTTCCCAGCGCCTCGTCGAGCGAGCCGACGGTGCGCCCTTCCGGCACCGCGAGGCCGAGCCGCCCCATCGCCTCGCCGAAGGCCTGCCGGTCCTCCGCCAGCCGGATGGCGCGGGCGTCGGCGCCGATCAGCTCGACGCCGAACCGCGCCAGGGTGCCGTCCTCGTGCAGCGCCATGGCGACGTTGAGCGCCGTCTGCCCGCCCATCGTCGGGAGGAGGGCGTCGGGACGCTCGCGCTCGATCACCTTGGCGACCCATTCCGGCGTGACCGGCTCCACGTAGGTCCGGTCGGCCAGCTCCGGGTCGGTCATGATGGTGGCCGGGTTCGAGTTGACCAGCACCACCTCGTAGCCCTCCTCCTTGAGCGCGCGCACCGCCTGGGTGCCGGAGTAGTCGAACTCCGCCCCCTGCCCGATCACGATCGGGCCGGAGCCGACGAGGAGGATGCGCTTGAGGTCAGTCCGCTTGGGCATCGATCAGGTCCTGCAGCGTGCGGTCGAGGGACAGGGCGGGCCGCCAGCCGGTGGCCGCCTTGAGCTTCGCCGGGTCGCCGACGAGGTGGGACAGGTCGGTCCGCCGCGCCCGGGCGGGGTCGGGCACGGGCTCGACCGCGGCACCGAGCCGGGCCGCGAGCGCCGCGAAGAGATCGGCGAGCGCGTGCCCCGTGCCGCTCGCCACGTTGTACGTCTCGCCGGGCAGGCCGCGCTCCAGCAGGGCCACGTAGGCGCGCGCCACATCCCGGACGTCGAGGATGTCCCGCACCGGGTGGAGGTTGCCGGTCGGCACGGTGCGTTCGCCGCGCCGCGCGGCCGCCCGGATCCGGGCCGCGAATCCGGGGAGGACGTAGCTCGCCGCCTGGCCCGGGCCGGTGTGGGTGAACGGACGGGCGACCACCACCCGGAGCCCGGTCCGGCGTCCCACCTCTCCCGCGGCCACCTCGGCGGCGACCTTGCTCGCCGCATAGGGCGAGGCCGGGCGGCAGGGATCATCCTCCCGCCGCGGCCGCGGGCCGCCGGCCCCATAGACTTCGCCCGACGACACGACCAGCGCCAGCGGATCGGCGCCCTCCTCCCGGAGGTCGGCCAGCGCCTCGAGCAGCCGGGCGGTGCCGGCGGCGTTGACCGTCCACGCCCAGCCGGGGTCCTGCCGCGCCGCGTGGTTCGAGGCCACCGCCGCGAGGTGCACCACCGCGTCCGGCGCGCCGGCCACCGCGGCGCGCACCGAGGCGTCGTCGGTCAGCTCGAGCGGAACCACGGGGACGCCGAGGCTTCCCGCCCGGGCGGGGCTGCCGGGCCGGACCGCGGCGGTGACGGCGTGCCCCGCGCCGGCGAGCGCCGGGAGCAGCCAGCCCCCGACGAAGCCGTCGGCGCCGGTGACCAGCACCTTCACCGGCCGCCGCCCAGCCGTTCGAGATCCGCGTCCACCATCATCCCGATCAGCGACTCGAACGACACCGTCGGCGTCCAGCCCAGCTCGCGCTTCGCCTTCCCCGGGTCGGCCTGCAGGACGTCCACCTCGGCCGGTCGGATGAACGCCGGGTCCACCCGGACCCAGTCCCGCCACTCGAGCCCGGCGTGGCGGAACGCGACCTCCACCAGGTCGCGCACCGAGTGGGTGACGCCGGTGCCGATCACGTAGTCGCGCGGCTCGGGCTGCTGCAGCATCCGCCACATCGCGTCCACGTAGTCGCCGGCGAAGCCCCAGTCGCGCCGCGCGTCCAGGTTGCCGAGCCGGAGCTCGGTGGCGCGGCCCAGCTTGATGCGCGCCACGCCGTCGGTGACCTTGCGGGTGACGAATTCCACCCCGCGGCGCGGCGACTCGTGATTGAAGAGGATCCCGCTCACGGCGTGGAGCCCGTACGACTCGCGGTAGTTCACCGTGATCCAGTGGCCGTACACCTTCGCGACGCCGTAGGGCGAGCGGGGATAGAACGCCGTGGACTCGCGTTGCGGCGTCTCGGTGACCTTGCCGAACATCTCCGAGCTCGACGCCTGGTAGAACCGCGCCCGGGGATGGGCGAGGCGGATCGCCTCGAGGATCCGGGTGACGCCGAGGGCGGTGAACTCGCCGGTGAGCACCGGCTGCGACCAGGAGGTCGGGACGTAGCTCTGGGCGGCGAGGTTGTAGACCTCGTCCGGCTTCGCGTCACCGATCACCACCGTGAGCGAGTGCTGGTCGAGGAGGTCGGCGGCCACCACCTCGATCCGGCCGAGCAGGTGCTCGATCCGCTCGTAGCTGTGGTGGCTGGTCCGGCGGACCACCCCGACGACCTCGTACCCCTTGGCGAGCAGGAGCTCGGCGAGGTAGGAGCCGTCCTGGCCGGTGACACCGGTGACGAGGGCCTTAGGCACGGGGGCCTCCGGGGGCCAGTTGTCTGGGCGCGCGCGCCCGTGTAAATTGCAGGGTTGGCTGGATTTCAGGCACCAGGGGTTCCCACGGGGGGCAGGTCATATGGCGCGGGTGTGCAACGTGTGCGGCAAGGGGCCGGTGACCGGCCATAACGTCAGCCACGCGAAGAACCGGACCAATCGGCGGTGGTACCCGAACCTCCAGACCGTCCGGGTGGCGGTGGACGGCGCGCCCAAGCGCGTCCGGGTGTGCACCCAGTGCATCAGCGATACGTC
>CAVQWA010000062.1:0-33675 GCA_963717315.1 uncultured Gemmatimonadales bacterium | reverse complement strand
TGGCAAATGTGCCGCCGGTATTGTCAATGTTGATCTGCTGCTCGATCTGCCAGATGACCGACAGGCCGCCGTCCAGCCCCTCCGCACCCTTCAAGCCAAAGCGTGAAACGTTGCTCGATACGTTGGTCTTGTTTGCGCCAGAGACACCGGCAGCGGAAGTGCCGTTGTTGATGAAGTCATACGACAAATCGGCTATACCGTAAAAACTCACATTGGCGGTTTCGGCCAATGCGGGTGCCGAGAAAGTTGCGGCTGCCAGTGCGATGACGATGAGTTTCTTCTGCTTCGTGAAAGCTTTTTGCATCATTAAATCTCCCAGTAATTTTGAATAAGCCGCCCTAGTGCGACCCAGGCAGATTAGAGGGCGAATGTGAAAAGCCGATTAAGGATTAGTGAAAGTTTTGTTACAGGGGAATGATTCGAGGTGCGATTTGATTGCAGCGCGAGCGAGCGAAACAAAAGCAGCCTGAGATAAAATGATTACTTGCAGGGTGTCATCCGGGCGCAAGTGTTGCACTCTGCGAAATTTTTGTTTTAATCGCGCCAGACATTTTAATAATTGTTTAACAATGGAAAACATCCTCCTCTACCGGGCCGACCTGGTGCCGGTGGGCGAGGACCAGCTCCAGCACCTCGAGCTGGCCCGGGAAATCGTGCGGCGCTTCACCACCGCTTTCGGGCGCGCCCCGTTCCCCGAGCCCCAGCCGCTCCTGGCCCCGGTGAAGCGGGTGATGGGGCTCGACGGGCAGGGGAAGATGTCGAAGAGCCGGGGGAACACCATCGGGATCCTCGACGAGCCGGAGGCGATCTGGCAGCGCCTCCGGCCCGCCGTCACCGACCCGGCGCGGGTCACCCGGAAGGACCCCGGCACGCCGGAGATCTGCAACATCTACCACCTGCACCAGTCCTTCTCCCCGCCCGGGACCGTCGAGATGGTTGCCCGGAAGTGCCGCGGCGCGGAGTGGGGGTGCCTCGACTGCAAGCGGGTGCTGGCGGACAACATCGCGGCGGCCTTCGCGCCGATGCGCGAGCGGGCGGCCGCGCTGGCGGCGGAGCCGGAGCGGGTGGAGGCGATCCTGCAGGACGGCGCGGCGCGCGCGCGCGCGCTGGCGCGCGAGACGCTCCGCGAGGTGCGTGACGTGATGGGCTTCCTGCCCCCGGAGGGCATTCGATGAGCGGCAGCCGGCCCCAGCTCGGGGCGATGGAGAAGATCATCAAGGTCGCGGTGGATCGCGGCGCATCCGACCTCCACATCAAGGCCGGCGACGTCTTCCGCGCCCGCATCGACGGGAAACTGGTGCCGCTCACGAAGCAGCGCCTCACCCCGGACCAGACCCGGGCCATCGCACTGCACCTGGTGCACGGGGAGGAGGCCCGGGCCCGCATCGACCGGCTCACCGACTTCGACTGCTCCTGGGGGATGCCGGGGGTCGGCCGCTTCCGGGTGAACCTGCTGCGGCAGCGCTCGTCGCTGATGATCGTGCTCCGGGTGATCCCGTTCGCGGTCCCCACCCTCGCCGCCCTGGGCGCGCCGGAGTCGCTGGGCGAGATCGCCTCCGCGGAGCGCGGCCTGGTGATCGTCGCGGGGCTCGGCGGGTCGGGGAAGAGCTCCACCGTCGCGGCGATGATGGACCACATCAACCGGGAGCACCACCGGCACGTGGTGACCATCGAGAACCCGATCGAGTTCCTGCATCGCGACCTCCATTGCTCCATCACCCAGCGCGAGGTGGGGGTGGACACCGAGTCGGTGGCGACGGGCCTCCGCGCCGCGCTGCGGCAGGACCCGGACGTGATCGTGGTCGGGGACGTGCCCGACCCCGGGACCCTCGACACCGCGCTCAAGGCCGCGGAGACCGGCCGGCTCGTGATCCTGGAGATGGCGGCGCCGGACGTGGCGGGGGCGGTGGCCCGGGCCCAGGCGTTCTTCGGCTCCGAGGAACGCGAGATCGGGCGGCTCCGGCTGGCGGAGAACCTGCGCGCGGTGGTGGCCCAGCAGCTGCTCCCGCGCGCCGACGGGAACGGCCGGGTGGCGGCCTTCGAGGTCCTCCCGGTCGGCACGGAGGCCCGGGCGGCGCTGCGTGATCCCGAGGGCCGGGCAGGCCTCGCCCCGCTGCTGGCCCGCGGGGAGGGCGGCGCCCAGGGATTCAGCGAAGAGCTCGGGCGCCTCCGGCGGGCGGGCGCCATCACCGAGGAGGCCGAGCGCGTGGCCGCCGCCGCCGTCGGGGTGAGGGTCGCCGGCACCGAGCGCCGCCGGACCGGCCGCAGGGGCTGAGGATGCTCCGCCCCCACGACACCGTTGCGCGGGTGCTCGACCTGGCGCGCGAAGCCGGCACGCCGGCGGCGGTGGAGGCTCGGCGGCTCCTGGCGCTTCACCTCGAGCGGCTCGGCTACCAGGTGCGCGAGCGGCGCTTCACCTTCCCCGCCGCCTCCCTCTCCGCCTTCCCGCTTGCGGGTGCCGGCCTCGGCTGGCTCACCCTGGTCCAGATCCCGCTGCTCACCGTCGCCGGCGGCCCCGCGTGGCTCGCCCTCGCGACGTGGCTCGTGGGCCTCGCGGCGCTCGGGCTTGTGGTGGCCGGCGTGGCCCTGGGCTGGACCGCGCTGGGTGGGGAGACGCGGGAGGACGCCAACCTCGTGGCGCTCCGGCCGGGGACCCGGCCGGTCCGCTGGATCGTGGCGCACACCGATGCCATCGGTTTCGGCCAGTCGCTCTGGGGCCGGTGGCTGACGATCGGGGCGTTCGCCGCCGCGCTGGCGGCGCTCACCTCCCTCGGGTGGCTCCGGCTGCGGGAGCCGCTCTCGGTGGACCTCGTGGGGGTGGCGGCGGCGCTCGCGGTGGCCACCTGTGGCCTCTCGGTGCGTGCCGGCCGCCGGGTGCCGTCCGTCGGCGCGCGGGACGGCGGCACCGGGCTCTTTGCTGCCCTCGCCGCGGCGGCTGCCGCGCCCGACGGTTCCGTGGGGCTCCTGCTCACCGGCGCCCGCGAGTTCGGCCTGGTCGGCGCCCGGATCGCGGCCCGCGAAGATGCCGGGCTGCTCGCGGGCGCCCAGGTGGTGGACCTGGGGATCCTGGACGACGAGGGGGTGGTGTCCGTCGTGCTGCACGGGACCGGCGGCCTGGATCTGGCCGCCTCCCTGGCCGGGCAGCTCGATGCCCGCGGGCTCCGCGTCCGCCGGGCGATGCGCGGCACGGGCCGCTTCACGGAGGGCCGCGTCCTGGCCGCGCGGGCCGCCGGGGCGCTTTCGCTCCTCCGGGGGACCCGGCGCACGGCGGCCCGGGTCCATACCCGGCGGGACGAGCCCGAGGGGCTGGAGTTCCGCACCGCCGCCGCGGTGGGCGAGCTCCTGGCGGTGATTTGACGGGCCTCCCGGCCCCGCTTAGCTTTGCCCCGAGGATGCACGCCCCGCGAGGGGCGTTTTTCTTTGCCCGGGGACGGCGATGTTCGATCCGAAGACGTACTGCGTGGTGGTGGTGGGCGCCCAGTGGGGCGACGAGGGGAAGGGGAAGCTGGTGGACGTGCTGGCGGAGCGGGCCGACCTGGTGGTGCGCTACCAGGGCGGGGCCAACGCCGGGCACACCGTCGTGATCGGCAGCACCCACTTCATCCTGCACCAGATCCCCTCCGGCATCCTCCACCCCGGCTGCACCTGCCTCGTGGGGAACGGCGTCGTGCTCGACGCGGAGACCCTCTTCCAGGAACTCGACCAGCTCGAGGCCCGCGGCGTGGCCACTGCCGGGCGGCTGCTGGTGTCCGACCGGGCGCACCTGGTCCTGCCCTATCACAAGCTGCTCGACGCCGCGAGCGAGAAGCGGCAGCAGATCGGCACCACCGGGCGCGGGATCGGGCCCACGTACGAGGACAAGTACGGCCGCCGCGGGCTCCGCGTGGCCGACCTGCGCCGCACGGACGAGCTGCCGGGGCTGGTGGGGGAGCGGGTGGAGCGGGCCAACCGCCTGCTGGCGATGATGGGCGCGGCGGAGCGCGCGTCACCGGAGGAGCACCTTGCCCTGCTGGGCCGGATGGCGGCCCGCCTGCTCCCGATGGCGACGGACACCGGCCTCCGGGTGCACCACGCACTGCGGCAGGGGAGGCGAGTGCTGCTCGAGGGAGCGCAGGGCGCCCTGCTCGACGTGGACCACGGTACCTATCCGTTCGTGACCTCGTCCAACACCACCGCCGGCGGCGCCGCCGTCGGCACCGGGATCGGCCCGACCGCGATCGACGGGGTGCTGGGCGTGGTGAAGGCCTACACCACCCGGGTGGGGAACGGCCCGCTGCCCACCGAGGCCCAGGGCGCCGACGGCGAGCGCCTGCGGGAGCTGGGCGGTGAGTTCGGCGCCACGACCGGCCGTCCGCGCCGATGCGGCTGGTTCGACGCGACGGTGGTGCGCTACTCCGCGCGGGTGAACGGCCTCACCGGCCTGGCCGTGACCAAGCTCGACGTGCTCGACGCATTCGCGGACGTCCCGGTGGGCGTCGCCTACGAGCTCGACGGGGAGCCCTGCGAGGAGCTGCCGAGCGACACCGACACGCTGTCGAGAGTGCGCCCGGTCTATGAGGTGCTGCCCGGGTGGCGGAAGCCGGTCACCGCGGCGCGCCGGCTTGCCGACCTGCCCCCGGAAGCCCGCGCCTACCTCGATCGCATCGAGGACCTGGCCGGCACGCCCGTGCGGTACGTGAGCGTGGGGACGCGCCGGGACCAGATCATCGAGGTCTAGGGAACGGTGGTACCGCGGGCGGGGGCACGGGACGGGGAGGGTTCATGCCCCACGCTCGCGTCCTCCCCCCGGCCGGTCAAGACCGCAATTGCCTGCATCCCGTACAGTGCGCCGACACTGGTTGGCGCGCTGTCGCCGTCCCGCCTAGCTTTCCCCCGCACCCGAACTCCCGATCTCCACCCGAGGCGCGCTCCGCCGATGGCCGACACGACGTTCATGGACAAGCTGGTGTCCCTCGCCAAGCGGCGCGGCTTCGTCTTCCAGTCCTCGGAGATCTACGGCGGGCTCGGATCCGTCTGGGACTACGGGCCGCTCGGCGTCGAGCTCAAGCGGAACGTGAAGGAGCGGTGGTGGTCCGCGATGGTCCGCGCGCGCGACGACATCGAGGGCCTCGACGCGGCGATCCTGATGCATCCGCGCGTCTGGGAGGCCTCGGGACACGTGGCGGGGTTCACCGACCCCATGGTGGACTGCCGCACCTGCAAGGCCCGGTTCCGCGCCGACAAGCTGCAGGACGCGAACTGCCCCCAGAAGCCCTCCCGGCACCCCGGGGAGCACGCCGCGTGCGACCTCACCGAGCCGCGCCTCTTCAACCTGATGTTCAAGACCTTCATCGGCCCGATGGAGGACTCGGCGGCGGTGGTCTACCTGCGGCCCGAGACGGCGCAGGGCATCTACGTCAACTACCAGAACGTCCTCAACAGCTCCCGCCAGCGCGTGCCGTTCGGGATCGCCCAGATCGGGAAGGCGTTCCGCAACGAGATCACGCCGGGGAACTTCATCTTCCGGACCCGCGAGTTCGAGCAGATGGAGATGCAGTTCTTCGTGCGGCCCGGCACCGACGTGGAGTGGTTCGAGCGCTGGCGGCAGTGGCGCTGGGAGTGGCACCTCGCCCTCGGCCTTGCGCCCGCGAAGCTCCGCTGGCACGAGCACGGCCCGGGGGAACTGGCGCATTACGCCAAGGCGGCCTACGACATCGAGTACGCGTTCCCGTTCGGCTGGAACGAGATCGAGGGCATCCACAACCGGACCGACTTCGACCTCGGCCGCCACCAGGAGTACTCGGGAAGGAAGCTGGAGTACTTCGACCAGGCCGCGAACGAGCGCTACCTTCCGTACATCGTGGAGACCTCGGCCGGTGCCGACCGCGTCGCCCTCACGGTCCTGGTGGACGCCTACCGCGAGGAACAGGTCGAGGGCGAGACCCGCGTGGTGCTCGGCTTCCATCCTGCCGTGGCACCGATCAAGGCCGGGGTCTTCCCGCTGGTGAAGAAGGACGGCATGCCGGAGACCGCCGACCGGCTCCATCGCGCCCTCCGGGCCGGCGGGATCCCGGCCTTCTACGACGACAGCGGCGCCATTGGCCGGCGTTACCGGCGAATGGACGAGGCCGGGACGCCGTTCTGCCTCACGGTGGACGGCCAGACCGCCGAGGACGGCTCCGTCACCGTGCGGCACCGCGATGCGATGACGCAGGAGCGGGTGGCGCTCGACCTGGTGCCGCCATTTCTCCGGGAGAGGATTGGTCCGTGATGCCCGACGCCCGCGATCCGACCCTCGGCGGCCGGCGGCTCCGGCCGGAGAGCCTGATGATGAGCTACGGGTACGACCCGCAGCTCTCCGAGGGCGCCCTCAAGTGCCCCATCTTCCAGACCTCCACCTTCGTCTTCGAGTCGGCCGAGGCGGGCAAGGCCTTCTTCGAGGTGGCCTACGGCCTCCGGGAGGCGTCCGCGGGGGAGGAATCGGGGCTGATCTACTCCCGGCTCAACAATCCCGACCTCGAGATCCTGGAGGACCGGCTCTGCCTCTGGGACGGCGCGGAGGCCTGCACGGTGTTCGAGAGCGGGATGGCCGCCATCACCACCAGCCTCCTCGCCACGGTCCGTCCCGGCGACGTCCTGGTGCACAGCGAGCCGCTGTACGGCGGCTCCGAGCACTTCATCACCCGGGTATTGCCCGAGTTCGGCGTGACGCCGGTGGGATTCTTCGCCGGGCATCCGGTGGACGAGATCGCCGATGACCTCCGCGCCCGGATTGCCGGGCGTCGGGTGGCGGCGGCCCTGATCGAGACGCCGGCCAACCCGACCAATGCGCTGGTGGACATCCGCGCCCTCAGCGACCTCCTCCGTGCGCTTCCCCAGGACAAGCCGCCGGTCCTGATGGTGGACAACACCTTCCTCGGCCCGCTGTGGCAGCGGCCCCTGGACCACGGGGCCGACCTCGTGCTGTACTCCGCCACGAAGTTCATCGGCGGCCACAGCGACGTCATCGCCGGCGCGTGCCTTGGCAGCGCCGGGGCGATCGCGCCGGTGCGCACCCTCCGCACCTTCCTCGGGACGATGGCGGGGCCGTGGACCGGGTGGCTCCTGCTCCGGAGCCTCGAGACGCTCAAGATGCGGATGACGGCCGCGATGAAGAACGCGCGCTACGTGGCCGACTTCCTGGCCGACCACCCGAAAGTGGAGCGGGTCCACTACCTCGGCCATCTCGGGCCGGAGCATCCGATGCACGCCCTCTACCGGCGGCAGTGCCTCGGTCCCGGCTCGATGATCTCCTTCGAGGTGCGCGGCGGCGAGGCGGCCGCGTTCCGGGCGCTGAACGCGCTCCAGATGGTCAAGCTCGCGGTGAGCCTCGGCGGGACCGAGTCGCTGGCCGAACATCCGGGCACCATGACCCACGCCGACGTCCCGCCGGACGCGCAGCGGAGGATGGGCCTGGCCCCGGGCATGATCCGGCTCTCGGTCGGCGTGGAGCACTTCGAGGACATCATCGCCGACCTGTCCCAGGCGCTCGACGCGGCCTGACGGTGCGGCTGGACGACTTCCGCGCCCTGGTCCGCCAGCTGGGCGAGGAGATCCCACCCGCGTTCTTCGAGGGGGTGGCCGAGGTCACCGTCTCCCCCCGCACCCTGCCACACCCTGCCCGCGCGGAGATCTACACCCTGGGTGAGTGCATCCCGCTCCACGACGGCGACGCGCCCGACGCGGTGCAGAGCCGCATCGTCCTCTACCACGGTTCCTTCGCGGCCCTCGCGCACCTCACGCCCGGCTTCGACTGGCGGCAGGAGGCGTGGGACACGCTGACCCACGAACTGCGCCACCACCTCGAGTGGCGCGCCCGCGCGCCGGACCTGGAGGAATTCGACCGCGCCGCGGAGGACAACTTCGCCCGGCAGGAGGGGGAGCGGTTCGACCCCCTCTTCTTCCTGGCCGGGGAGAACCCGGCGCCCGGCGTCCACCAGGTGGATGACGACTGGTTCCTCGACCAGGTGGTCCGGGCGATGCCGGGGCGGCTCGAGTTCGGCTGGCACGGCCGGAGGTACGTGGCCGACCTGCCGCCCGGCGCCACCCTGCCGGCCTACTTCCACGTCGTGGACGGGGTGGCCGAGCCCCCGCCGGGCGACCTGGTGGTGGTCTGCCGGCGGAAGCCGGGCCTGCGGGACCTCCTGCGACGGCCCGCGGCGCTCTTCCAGGCAGATGTCCGGGCGCGGCCCGCAGGCGGCTGACCGGCCCGTCGGGCGCGGCTATACTTCATCAGACGCGGCACGCCGGGATGACGGCGCTCCCGGCGCGCCGGGTGCCGGCCATCGTCGCGGTGCCCGCCCAACCGGCGGGCATCGCGCTCCGCCGCCCCGCGGCGGCGCCCTGACTTCCGGAGCATCCCGAATGGTGCACGAGACGATCACGAGCCTGCCGGGCGCCGAAGTGCTGGCGCGGGCCAAGCGATTCTTCGCCGAGCGCGTGCCGAATCGCGCCGCCTTTCCCGAGAAGGAGGGCCCCACCCACCTGGTGCTGCGCGGGCAGGGCGGGGAGGAGCTGGCGATTGCGGTGATGGGGACGGACGGCGGGACGCGGGTGCGGGGATCCACCCTGATGTTCGACCAGGGCATCGGCCGGTTCTTCTCCACCCTTCCGGCCGCCGGGGAGGGCGCATGAGCACGCTGGCGGTGCGGGTGATGGTCCCCGACGTATGGGACGAGGTGGCGCTCGAGTTGCCCCGGAGCGTCACGGTGGCCGAGCTCAAGCGGACGGCGCTCGACCGCCTTCGGGTGCGTCGGGACCCCGCCGGATACGAGGTCAAGTTCCGCGGCGCGGCGCTCTACGACGAGAATCGCTCGCTGGACGACGTCGGCCTGGTGCCGAACGCCAACCTCATCGTGCTCCCGCGCCGGCGCCGCCCGGTGCAGTGACCGTCCCGGTCGTCACTCACCCCGCCTGTCTCGACCACGACGCGGGGCCGGGCCACCCCGAGCGGGCGGCGCGGCTCCGCGCCGTGCTTCAGGCCCTCGCGCACGAGCCTGCGGCCGCGCTCCGCGAGGCGCCGCCGGCCGGCCGCGAGGCGCTCGAGGCGGTCCACTCGCCGGCGTACCTCGACGAGGTGGAGGCGCTCGCGCGCGCGGGAGGCGGATCCCTCGACCCCGACACGTCGGTGGGGCCGGTCAGTTGGGCGGCGGTGCTCGGGGCCGCCGGTGCCGCGCTGGCCGCGGTGGAGGACGCGATGGCGGGCGGCGCGGGGTTCGCCGCCTGCCGCCCGCCCGGCCATCACGCCCTGGCCGACCGGGCGATGGGATTCTGCCTGGTGAACAACGTGGTGGTGGCGGCGCGACACGCGCAGCGCGCGGGGGCGGCGCGGGTGCTGGTGGTGGACTGGGACGTCCACCACGGCAACGGCACCCAGGCGCTGGTGCAGCAGGACCGCTCGATCCGCTTCGCGTCGCTGCACCAGTGGCCCTGGTATCCCGGCACCGGGGCGGCTGCCGAGCGGGGGGTGGGCAACGTGTTCAACGTTCCCCGGCCGCCCGGCCTGCCCCCCGGGCGGTACGTCGCCAGCCTCTGGGAGGCCGTCGTGGCGGCCACGGTGGGCTGGCGGCCCGACATCGTGCTCCTCTCCGCCGGCTACGACGCGATGCGGGGGGATCCGCTCGGCGGCTTCACCCTCGAGCCGTCGCACTATGCGGAGTGGGTGGAGCGGCTGCGGGCTCACTTGCCGGGGGTGCCCCTCGCCGGAGTGCTCGAGGGCGGGTACGTACCCGCTCGGGTGGCGGACGGCGTGCGGGCCACCGTGCGGGCACTGGCGGGCTGACCTATACTTCCCGGCGGGATGCCGCGCCTTTCGCCCGCCACGTGGGCGGTGATGGTCCAGCCGTGGGACCTGGTGGCCGGACCGCTGGTTCGCCGGATCACCGACCTGCTCGAGGTGGCGCCCGGGCAGGAACTGGTGAGCATCGGCGGCGGCGAGGGACGCTTCGCCATCTGGCTCGCGGGGCGGCACCGCCTGACGGTGGAGGTGGTGGATCCCGACCCGGCCGCGGTGGCGCGCGGGGAGCAGGCCGCGGCGGGGATGCCGCGGCTCGAGCGCCCGCGGTTCCAGGTCGGGCATGCGACCGACCTGCCGCACGAGTCCGGCGTGTTCGATGCCGCGGTTCTCGACCTGTTCACCCTCGGGCCCGTCGCCGCCGACCGCGCGTTCGCGGAGGCGGCGCGCGTCCTGCGGCCCTACGGCCGGCTCCTGGTGCTGGCGCCGGCGTGGCACACCGAGCCCGACCAGCCGCTGGAGCGCCGCCTGGAGGCCGCCTTCGGCCTGCGCGCGATGATGCCCGTCGAGTGGAAGCGCCTCCTCCGCGCCGCGGGCTTCGTCGAGATCGTGGCGGAGGACTGGTCGGCGGATCCCGGCGAGCTCCCCGGCCGGTGGCTGGTGGCGCTCCGCGGCTGGCGCGTGGCCGGACTGGCCGGGCTCCGCGCCGCACTCTCGCCGGCGGCGCGGGACTTTCTCCGGGAGCTCGGCAGCCGCCGCCTCGCCCTCACCCTCTTTCGCGCCGTCCGGTGGCCCGGCGGCGGGAGCTGAACCGCCATGGCCCTCCGTCTCGAAGCCGAGATCCTGAACCTCCGCACCAAGCACCCGTTCATCATCGCCCGCGGCGGACAGAGCGAGTACCGCACCGTCTGGGTACGGCTGCACGACGCCGACGGGGTGGAGGGGTGGGGCGAGGCGGGGCCGAACCGCTACTATGGCGAGACGGCGGAGACGGTACTCGCCGCGCTTGACGTCTACGCCGGCGCGCTCCCCGACGACCCCACGGACCTCGAGGAGGCAGAGCGCCGCCTCGAGCTCGCCCTTCGCGGCCATCCCTCGGCGCGGGCGGCGGTCTCCGCCGCGTTGCACGACCTCGCCGGGAAGCGACTGGGGGTGCCCCTCTGGAAGCTCTGGGGGCTCGACCCGGCGAAGGCGCCGCGCTCGACCTTCACCATCGGCATCGACACCCCGGAACGGATGCGGTACAAGGTGGAGGAGGCGGCGGAGTACCCGATCCTCAAGGTGAAGCTCGGCACCGAGCGCGATGCGGAGATCCTCGCCACCCTCCGCCACGCCACCGACCGCGAGCTCCGGGTGGACGCGAACGCCGGCTGGTCGGTGAAGCAGGCGTTGCGCATGCTCCCCGTGCTCGAGGAGCACGGGGTCACGGTGCTGGAGCAGCCGCTCGACCCGCGCGACCTCGACGGGCTCGCGATGGTCACCGCCGCCGCGGAGATCCCCGTCATCGCCGACGAGAGCTGCCTCGTGGCGCGGGACATTCCGCGGCTCGCCGGCAAGGTGGACGGCATCAACATCAAGCTGGCCAAGTGCGGCAGCCTCCGCGAGGCCATCCGGATGGTCCACGTGGCGCGCGCGCACGGGATGCTGGTGATGGTGGGGTGCATGATCGAGAGCTCGCTCGCCATCACCGCCGCGGCCCACTTCACGCCGCTGGTGGACGTCGTGGACCTCGACGGCGGGGCGCTCCTCGCCGCGGACCCCTTTGCCGGCGCGACGATCGCCGGCGGGCAGGTGCGCCTGCCCGAGGGCCCGGGGCTCGGCGTCACGCGCCGATGACCGGGCGGTTCGTCCGCGTCGCGCTTCCCCTCCCGGTCCCCGCCCCGTACACCTACCGCGTCCCCGACGCCCTGGCGGACCTGGCCAGGGCGGGGGCCCGCGCGGTCGTGCCCGTGCGCCGGCGGGAACTCATCGGCATCATCATCGACCCGGACGCGGCGCC
This sequence comes from uncultured Gemmatimonadales bacterium, assembly GCA_963717315.1. Taxonomy (GTDB): domain Bacteria; phylum Gemmatimonadota; class Gemmatimonadetes; order Gemmatimonadales; family GWC2-71-9; genus JAICEH01. The sequence goes on along the minus strand of CAVQWA010000062.1, from coordinate 21,925 downwards.
GCCGGAGGTCGAGGCGAAGCCGATCCTCGCGGTGCCCGATGCCGAGCCGGCGCTCACCCCGGCGTTGCTCCGGCTGGCCGACTGGATGGCGGGCTACTACGGGGCGCCCCCCGGCCTGGCGCTCAAGGTGATGCTCCCCGGCGGGATGTGGGGCCGGTCGGAGGTGGTGATGGCGCTCCCCGGCGCGGGCGTGGCCCGGGGCCTCTCGCCGCGCGAGGTCCCCGGCGGCCGGGGGCTCGGCGGGACCGCGGGGGAGGTGCTGGGCTGGCTGGCCGAGCGTGGCGGCGAGGCCACCGTGGCCGCCGCGCGCCGCCGGTTCCGGCGCGACGTCTGGGACGTGACCGAGCGGCTCCGGCGCGCCGGGGCGGTGGAGCTGCGCGTGGTGCCCCCCGACACTGGCGGGTCGCTGGCCACCGAGCGGGTGGTGCGGCTCGCCGGCGGGCGCCTGACGCTGCTCGAGCGCGAGGAGCGGTTCCGCCGCCAGCCGCGGCGCCGGGAGCTCTACGAGGCGCTGGAGGAGCTGGGCGGGATGGCGCCGCTCCGGCACGTGCGGGAGCACCTGGCGTTCGGCGACGGGGTGGTTCGCGCGCTGGTGGCCGCCGGCCTCGCGGAGCTGGCCGACGAGGAGGTGCACCGCGACCCCTTCGCGGGGCTTGCCGGGACCCCGCCCCCGACCGGGCTCACCGCCGACCAGTCGGCCGCCCTCGGCGAACTCGGCCGGCTCGGTCCCGGCGAGGCGGCGCTCCTTTTCGGGGTCACCGGCTCGGGGAAGACGCTGGTCTACCTCGAGCACATCCGGCGCGCCCTCGCGGCCGGGCGCGGGGCGATCATCCTCGTCCCGGAGATCGGGCTGACGCCGCAGACGGTGGCGCGGGTGCGCGGCGCGTTCGGCGACCAGGTGGCGGTGCTCCACAGCGGACTCTCGGACGGCGAGCGCGCCGACGCGTGGCGTGCGCTCCGCCGCGGCGAACGGCGGGTGGCCGTGGGCGCGCGGTCCGCGCTCTTCGCCCCGGTGCGGGACCTCGGGGTGATCGTGGTGGACGAGGAGCACGAGTCCAGCTACAAGAACGGCGAGAGCCCGCGCTACCACGCCCGCGACGCCGCCCGCGTCCGCGCCCGGCTCGAGGGCGCGCACCTCGTGCTCGGGACGGCGACGCCTTCGCTGGAGAGCTGGGCCGCCGTCGCGGGCGGCGGCGGGGGCGGACGCCTGGTCCGGCTTCCCGCCCGCGTCGGGCTCCGCCCGCTGCCGCCGGTGGAGCTCGTGGACCTGCGGACGGCGCCGCGGGTGGCGGGCACCGGCGCGGTCCCCTGGTCCGAGGCGCTCGACCGGGCGCTGGGCGTGACGCTCGGGCGGAAGGAGCAGGCGCTCCTCTTCCTGAACCGCCGGGGCTTCGCCTCCTCCCTCCAATGCCCGTCCTGCGGCTCGGTGCGCGACTGCCCGAACTGCAGCATCTCGCTCACGCTGCACCAGGCGCCGGAGCGGCTCCGCTGCCATTACTGTGCCCACGAGGAGCCGCGGCCCGCCACCTGCGCCCAGTGCGGGGAGGGCGTCGAGCGGATGCGCGGGTTCGGCACCCAGCAGCTCGAGCGGCTGGTGGCCGAACGCTTCCCCGACGCGCGGCTGGCGCGGATGGACCTCGACGCCACCAGCACCAAGTGGGCGCACCACCGCATCCTCGGCGCAGTGGAGCGCGGCGAGGTGGACATCCTGCTCGGCACCCAGATGGTGGCGAAGGGCCTCGACTTCCCGAATGTCACGCTGGTGGGCGTGGTGGACGCCGACGTGGCGCTCCACCTGCCGGATTTCCGTTCGGCCGAGCGCACCTTCCAGCTGCTGGCCCAGGTGGCGGGCCGGACCGGGCGCGGGCCGAAGGGCGGGCGCGTCCTGGTGCAGACGCGCGACCCGTCGCACCACGCCCTCCGCCGTGCGGCCACGCACGACGTCGAGGGCTTCCTGGCGGAGGAGGCGGCGCTCCGCCGGTCGCCGCCCTATCCGCCCGTCCTCGCGCTGGTGAACGTGGTGGCCTCGGGGCCCGAGGAGGCCGCGGTGGCGGATCTCGCCGCGGCGGTGGCGGAGTGGGCCGGCCGGGTGGAGGAGCGCTTCGCGCTCGGCATCGGGGTGCTGGGACCGGCCCCCTGCCCGGTCGCCCGGATCAAGGAGCGGCACCGGTGGCACGTCGCCATTCGCGGGGAGCCGCGCGCGGTCGGCCGGTACGTCCGCGCCCTCGCCCGCCGCCCGCCGCCGGGCGGGGAGCTCCGGCTGGCGGTGGATCGGGACCCCGTCTCCCTGCTGTGACGGCGGGCCGGCGGGAGCGCGGCTCGCTTGTATCGGGCGCGGTGCACTCCTAGCTTTCCGCCGCCATGCCGAACTCCCGCTATCGCTCGCCCGATTTCACGCGGCCGCCCTTCGCCGGCGCGCCCGAGGCGCGCTTCGCCGCGGTGCCCGCGGACGGCGTCCTGCCCGACGGGTTCTTCTCCACCAGCAACCTTCCCACCTACGTCCACCTCGGCGGCGGCCAGTGGGTGCTGCCGGCGCGGCCGCGGATGGACTGCGCCATCCTCCGCCGGCAGGGTGGGGTGGAGGCGATCGAGCCGCGACGCCTGGAGGCCGGCGACCTGGTGGCGATGGGCGAGGCGGAGGACGGGTCGGAGGGAATCTTCGTCCACGCCGAGGGCTTCCTGGTCGGCGGCGGGAACGCGCCCGAGTTCCGTTTCATGTCCACGGAAGTGAGCCGCGAGCGGCCGGTGAATTACGAGGAGCTCGCCGGCCGGCTCCTGGAAGAGCGGGTACGGGGCGGCTATCTCGTCTGGGTCGCAGGCCCCGCCCTGGTTCACTCCCGGGCGCGGCAGGACTTCGAGTGGTTCGTCCGTCACGGCTTCGTGCAGGCGGTGCTCGCCGGCAACGCCGTGGCGGTGCATGACATGGAGGCCGCGATCTACGGCACCACCCTGGGAATGGACGCCGCAGGCCAGCCGACGGCGCGGGGGCACGCGCTCCACATGCGCGCCATCAACCGGGTGCGGGCGCTGGGGTCCATCGAGGCGGCGGTGGAAGGCGGGCTGGTGGGGAGTGGCATCATGCACGCGCTGGTCACGCACGGCATCCCCTATGTCCTCGCCGGCTCGATCCGGGACGACGGCCCGCTGCCGGGCGTCTTCAGCGATGCGCTCGCGGCTCAGGACGCGATGCGGGAGCACTGCGTCCGGGCCACGGGGGCGATCTTCGTCGCGACGGCGCTCCACGCCATCGCGGTGGGGAACATGCTCCCCGCCTACCACACGCACTATGGCCCGCCGGCCGAGCTGATGACCATCTGCGTGGACCAGACCGAGTTCGTCGTGAACAAGCTCAAGGACCGGGGCACCCATCAGGCCTACGGCGTGGTCACCAACGCCCAGGACTTCATGACCGTGCTCCGGTTCTATGCCGAGCGGGCCGGCGGCGGGGCCGCGTGACGGCGCCCAGGCTCTTCGGCGCGCCGGCGGCGGGACCGGGGGAGGGTCCCGGCTGGACCCAGCTCGCGGGGGCGGTGGCCGGGGCGCTTCCGGTGGACGAGCTCGACGGCCTGTGGGTGTTCCGGCCGATCCGGAGCGGGCTGGTCGAGTGGGGGACGGCCGTCCTCTCCCGGGTGGACGGCAACCGGCGGCGGATCTACACCGCCCGCTACGCGCACACCATCAAGGGCAAGGAGCGGGGCCGCTTCCAGTGGGACCTCCAGGAAGTGGGCAGCGGCCCGCTCGATGCGCTCGAGGCGCTCCTCGCCCAGGTGCCGGCGCGGGCCGAGTCGGAGGAGCCCCCGGTGGCCGTGCCCCTCGCCAGCTGGCTTCCCTCCCCCGTGGACGATGCCGAGCCTCGCGAAGGGTGAGGCCCACGCCTACCTCGAGCGGTTCCGGCGCTGGCTCAGGGACCACAACCAGCCCTTCACCCGCCAGCGCGAGCTGGTGGCAGAGGCGGTCTTCGCCGCCGACGGGCACCTCAGCATCGAGGAAATCCGCGCCCGCGTCGAGGTGGGTGGGGAACGCGTCGGCCTCGCCACCATCTACCGCTGCATGGACATCCTGGTGACCAGCGGCCTCGTGCGGGGCCAGGACTTCGGGGAAGGCTTCCGGCGTTTCGAGCCCGTGGGGCAGCGGTCCGGGCACGAGCACCTGGTGTGCAGCCGGTGCGGCCGCGTGATCGAGTTCGCCTCCGAGCGGCTCGAGCGCATGCTCCAGCTCCTCGCCGACGAGCACGGCTTCCAGCCCGACCGGCACCGGGTGGAGGTCCACGGGGTATGCCGCGACTGCCGCCGGCGCGGCCTGGCGGGACTGTGAACGACGCCCCGAGTCTCGGCCTGGCGGTGGCCTTCGTCGGCGGGATCCTCAGCTTCCTCTCCCCCTGCGTGCTCCCGCTGGTCCCGTCGTACTTCGGGTTCCTCACCGGGCTCACGCTGCCGGAGATGTCCAACCGGCGGCGAATCGCGCTGCTCCACGCGCTCTTCTTCGTGGCCGGATTCTCGGTGGTGTTCATCGCCCTCGGGCTCGGGGCCACCGCGCTCGGGCGCGCGCTCCGGGTATACGACGTCTGGCTCGCCCGGATCGGCGGCGGCTTGATCGTGGTCTTCGGCCTCTACCTGATGGGGGTGCTGAGGATCCCGGGCCTCGAGCGGGAACAGCGGGTCCATCTCGAGGACAAGCCGGTGGGGTTCGCCGGCTCGTTCCTCGTGGGGATGACCTTCGCGGCGGGATGGACCCCGTGCCTGGGCCCGGTGCTGAGCGCCATCCTCGGCCTCGCCGCCACCGAGGCCGACCTCACCCGCGGGGCGCTGCTGCTGGGGGCCTACTCGGCCGGGCTGGCGGTGCCCTTCCTGCTCGCGGCCCTCGCCGTGGACCGCTTCGTCGAGTGGTTCCGCAAGTTCCGCCGCCACCTCGCCCTGGTGCAGAAGGTGAGCGGGGCGTTGCTGGTGGCGGTGGGCCTGCTGCTCCTCAGCGGGCAGTTCACCCGGCTGGCGGGCTGGCTCCAGGGGCTGACGCCGGAATTCCTCAGGCAGTACCTCTGACGGACAGTCGGACTGCTCGGCGGCCTGACCTACTGATCCCCATCCCCCGTTTCCCGTTCCCCGGCCACCGCCTCGAGCTCCTCCTCCAACTGCTGCCGGCGGAGCAACTGCCAGTACCGGCCTTCCCGCGCGAGCAGGCCGGAGTGGGAGCCCCGCTCGACCACCGCGCCTCCGTCCAGCACGATGATCTCGTCCGCATCCCGGACCGCTGCGAGGCGATGGGAGACGACAATGCTCGTCCGTCCGGCCAGGGCGCTCCGCAGGCCGGCGAGTATCGCCGCCTCGGTGTGGGCGTCCACCGCGCTCAGCGCGTCATCGAGGACGAAGACCGGCGGGTCCTGCACCAGCGCCCGCGCGATCGCCGCGCGCTGCTTCTGCCCTCCCGACAGGGTCACGCCCCGCTCCCCGATGACGGTGTCGAGACCGTGCGGCAGGGCGGAGACGGTCTCTGTGAGCTGGGCCACAGCGAGGGCGCGTTCCAGTCTGCCATCGTCCGGGGCGCCGAGGAGCAGGTTCTCCCGCAGCGTGTCGTTGAAGAGGAACGTCTCCTGGGGGACGAATCCCACGCCGGCGTGAAGGTCGGCCGGTGCGAGGTCGCGGAGGTCGACGCCGTCGAGCAGGATGCGTCCCCGCTGGGGATCGTACGCCCGGCTGACCAGCTCGACCAGCGCGGTCTTTCCGGCACCGGTGGGCCCGACGACGGCGAGGCTCCGGCTCGCCTCGACGGCGAAGGTGACGCCCTGGAGCACCCAGCCGCGATCCTCCGCCGCCGGGTAGCGGAACCAGACGTCCTCGAACGCCAGGCGGCGGCCGTGCCGGGCCGGCGGCAGCGGGACGGGCCGCTCCGGGGGCGGCACCGAGGGGACCTCGCGGAAGAGCTGGTTGACGCGGCCCATCGAGGCCTCGCCGCGCTGGAGCAGGTTGATCACCCAGCCGAGGGCGATCATCGGCCAGAGCAGCATCGCGAGGAAGACCCCGAAGGCGACGAACTCCCCGACGGAGACCCGGCCGCGCAGCACCAGCGTCCCGCCATAGCCGAGGACGATGGCCGTGCCGAGGCCGCCGAGGAGGGCAAGCAGGGGGTGGAAGAGGCCCTGGGCGCGCGCAAGCATCACGTTGCGACGCCCGTACTCCTCGCTTAGGCTTCCGAAGCGTGCGCTCTCGGCGGCCTCCTGGCGGTAGGCGCGGACGATGCGGGCCCCGGACAGGTTTTCGTGGATGTGCGTGGTGAGCTCGCTGAACTGGGCCTGGATCGCCTCCGAGCGGCGGTGGATCCGCCCGCCGAGCACGGTCATCACGACCGGCAGCGCGACGAGGGGCAGCAGGGCGAGGCCGGTGAGTGCGGGGCTGATGGCGAGCATCGCGGGGCCGATGAGCAGGGCCCGGGTGACGGTGTCCACGAGGTACATCATCCCGGGCCCCGCCACCATCCGGATGGCGAGGAGGTCGTTCGTGCTCCGCGCCATCAGGTCGCCGACCGTGAACCGGTCGTAGAACGCCGCCGAGAGGCGCTCGACGTGCCGGAACAGGGCCGCGCGGAGGTCGGTCTCGACCCTCCGGCTCCCGCTGTTGAGGAGCTGGCGCATGCCGAAGCGTGCCAGGCCCCCGGCCGCGGCGGTGCCCAGGAGGAGCAGGGCGGCGGAGCGCACGACGGCGAACGGCGAGGCCGCGGCGAGGGCGTCGACGCCGCGCTGGAGGAAGCGCGGGCCGAGGGTGGTGAAGAAGTTCGAGACGACGACCAGGGTCAGGCCCGCGGCGTATTCCCGCCGGTAGGGCGTGAGGTACGGCAGGACCGTGCGAAGCTCTTGCATCGCCGGAAATTGACCGGGTCCACGGGGCCCGTGCAAGCGACCACAAGGAGGACGACATGCGGAACGGACGACTACTGCTCGTGCTGGCTGCGGCGGGGCTCACCGCCTGCGGTGGAGGTGACCGTTCTGACCAGGCGCTGGCGGACAGCCTGAGCCGGGACCTGCAACTCGTGCCCGCCGAGTCCACGGCGGCACTGAACGACCAGCCGGCGGAATCGCCGGCGCCGGCCACCACCCCGACCACCCCGCGGCCGGCCGCCCCCCGGCCCTCGGCCCCGGCGCCGTCGAGGCCCGCGCCGTCGCCCGCGCCGTCGCCCGCGCCGTCACGCTCGCTGGCGGCGGGCACGTCGTTCTCCGCCACGGCGATCGACTCGATCAGCTCGCGCCATAACAAGGTGGGCCAGACGATGACGGTCCGGGTGGCCTCGGACGTGACCAATGACGCCGGCCGGGTGGTCATCCCGGCGGGCTCGGTGGTGACGCTCCGGATCGCCGCCCTCGCCCCCTCGGAGAACAAGTCCGACAACGTGGGCACGCTCAGCCTCGTCCCGGTGAGCGTCGACATCGGCGGCACCTCCCACGACATCACCGGCCGGGTCACCAGCGTCGCGAGCACCCTCAAGGGGCGCGGCGTGACGGCGGGCGACGCCGCCAAGGTGGGTGCGGGCGCCGCGGCGGGCGGCATGGTGGGGCAGGTGATCGGCAAGAAGACCGCCCCGACCATCATCGGCGCGGTGGTGGGCGCTGCCGCGGGCGCGGCGATCGCGTCGAACTCCGCGGATCGCGACGTCGTCGTCGCGCCCGGGGCGAAGGTGGTCATCGAGCTGACGGAGGCGTTCAGCCGGTCCTGAGGTGGAAGGCCGAGGGCCGGGGGAGCGAGGGCCGGGCGCTGTCGCCCGGCCCTCGGGCCTTCCCGTTCCCCGTTCCCCCTAGTATCCCGCTCCCCCGCCGCCCAGCCGCGGATCGCTGACCCCCTGCCAGCCCTGCGGCGTCCGGATGATGGCCTCGACGTCGCCCCAGTGCCCCTGGTAGGCGATGCGGTGGCCCATTGCCTCGAGCGCGGTTGCCACCTCGGGCAGGAAGCCGAGCCGCTCCAGCCGCACCGCGTCCGGCAGCCCCTGATGGTGCATCCGGGGGGCCGCCACCGCGTCCGCCAGCGACATGCCGTGGTCCACGACGTTCGAGATGACGTGATAGACCTGGGTGATGATGGTCGGCCCGCCCGGCGTGCCCACCACCAGCAGCAGGCGGCCCCGCGGGTCGAGGACGATGCTGGGCGTCATCGCGGACAGCATCCGCTTGCCCGGCGCAATCGCGTTGGCTTCCCCCTGCACGAGCCCGTACATGTTGGCCTGGCCCGGCGCCGAGGCGAAGTCGTCCATCTCGTCGTTGAGCAGGAATCCCCCGCCGTCCACCGTGACCGCGCTGCCGTAGCTGTTGTTGAGCGTGGTGGTGGTGCTCACCGCGTTGCCATCCGCATCCACCACCGAATAGTGCGTCGTGTGCATCCCGCCGCCGAGGCCCGGCTGCACCTCCCGCGAGGGGGTCGCGTGGCCCGGATCGATCGAGGTGCGGAGCGAGTCCGCGTAGGGCTTCGAGGTGAGCCGCGCGAGCGGCATCGCCACCTGGTCGGGGTCGCCGAGATAGTGGTTGCGATCGGTGAAGGCCCGGCGCATCGCCTCCGCCTCGAGGTGGAGCAGCGCGGCCGAGCCGAAGGGCGGCAGCCGGCCGAAGCCCTCCATCTGGTTGAGGATGAGCGCCAGGGTGACGCCGCCGGACGACGCGGGGGACATCGAGTAGATGGTGTGGTCCCGGTAGCGGATCACCACCGGCTCGCGCCACTTCGCCGCGTAACCCGCCAGGTCGGCGTGGCTGATGACCCCGCCGCCGCGCTCCATCTCCGCCACGATCAGGTCGGCCACGCGACCGCCGTAGAACCCCGCCGGGCCCTGGTCGCGGATCGCCTCCAGGGTGCGGGCGAGGTCCGGCTGCCGGAAGGTGGAGCCCGCCGCCGGGGGCTGGCCTCCGGGGAGGAACTGGCGGCGCGAGGCGGGGAAGAACGAGAGCCGGGCCCGATCCCCGTCGATCGAGCGCATGCGGTATTCGTCCATCACGAAACCGTCGGCGGCGAGTCGCACGGCGGGCTCGACCACGTCGTGCCAGGGGAGGCGGCCGAACCGCCGGTGCTGCTCGGCGAGGCCCGCGACCGCGCCGGGGACGCCCGCCGCGAGGTGCCCCGTGATGCTCTGGTCCGTGGGATGCCCGCGCAGGTCGAGATACATGTCCCGGCTGGCGCGGCCGGGGGCCGCTTCCCGGTAATCGAGCGCGTGGACGCCGCCATCCGCGAGCCGGATCACCGAGAAGCCGCCCCCGCCGATGTTGCCGGCCTCGGGATGGACCACCGCGAGGGCGAACCCGACCGCCGTGGCGGCGTCCACCGCGTTGCCGCCCCGGCGGAGGATGTCACGCCCCACCGCACTGGCGATCGGGCTCCCCGAGACCACCACGGCCAGGGGCGCCTCGGTCACGCGGGCGTCGCGCAGGGGCCACGCGGGGTTGATGCCCGCGGCGGGGAAGACGGGGCCGGGGTCGATGATCGGCGGGGGCGGCGCGGGCGCGCGCGGTGCGCAGGCCGCCAGCGTGAGCAGGGCGGCAATCCGGAGGTCGCGGGTCATTCCCCAAGATACACCTTCCCCGGCGTCACGCCCTTGACCCTCGACCCGCGACCTCCGACCTTCGACCCCCATGGCCGACCCCTACCACGACGCCCGGTTGACCGAGCGGCGGAACCCGCGCTCCGAGCAGCTGGACACGCTCCAGCCCGGCGAGATCGTGGCCCTCATCAACGCCGAGGACGCGGGCGTCGCACCGGCCGTGGCCCGGGCGCTGCCCGAGATCGCCCGCACCATCGAGATGGTGGAGCGAGCCTTCCGCGCCGGCGGCCGGCTGGTGTACGTGGGCGCCGGGACCAGCGGGCGCCTCGGCGTGCTCGACGCGGCGGAGTGTCCGCCCACCTACGGCACGCCGCCGGAGATGGTGGTCGGGGTGATCGCCGGCGGCGCTCCGGCCCTGCTCCGCTCGGTCGAGGGCGCCGAGGACGACGTGAACGCCGCCATCGCGGAGATGGACGCACGCCGTGTCGGGCCCGACGATGTCGTGCTCGGCATCGCGGCAAGCGCCACCACTCCCTACGTCCGCGCCGCGCTCGGTCGGGCCCGGGCGCTCGGGGCGGCGACGGTGTTCCTCTCCTGTTCCGAGCCGCCGGCGCTGCTCCGGGACACGTGCGACGCCTGCATCACGGTCCTCGTCGGCCCGGAGGTGGTCACCGGCTCCACCCGGATGAAGGCGGGCACCGCGACGAAGCTGGTCCTCAACGCCATCACGACCGGTGCCATGGTGCGCCTCGGCAAGGTGTACGGCAATCTCATGGTGGACCTGCGCGCCTGGAACGCGAAGCTGGTGGACCGGGCCGAGCGGATCGTGATGGTGACCACCGGGGCCGATCGCGCGGCCGCGCGCGCCGCGATCGAGGCGGCCGACGGCGGGGTGAAGCGGGCCATCGTGATGATCCGACGCGGGGTGGGACCGGCCGAGGCCGACCGCCTGCTGGAGGACGCAGGGGGCCGGCTCCGGCCCGTGGTCGGCGACCCGCCGCCCCTCGGGGAACCGCGGTGACCGAGCGGCCCTCGCTGATGGTGGGCCTGATGTCGGGCACCTCGCTCGACGGGATGGACGCCGCCCTGGTGCGGTTCCACGGCCCCACTCGCGCCGAGCTCCTCGACTTTGTCCACCGGCCGTACGATCCCGGGGAGCGGGCGCGCCTTGCCGGCGCGATCGAGGACGGCTCCCCCCGCGCGCTCGCGCTGCTCCACGCCGAGATCGCCGACTGGGCGGCGGAGGCGGTGCAGGTGCTCCTCGAGGGCGCCGGCGTCCCGGCCACCGACCTCGCGGGCATCGGCTTCCCCGGCCAGACGGTCTGGCACGAACCGCCTCGCGTCACCTGGCAGCTCGGCGAGGCGGCGACGCTCGCCGAGCGGTTCGGCGTGCGGGTCGTGAGCAACTTCCGCGCGCGCGACGTCGCGGCAGGTGGCCAGGGAGCCCCGCTCGTGCCGGTGGCGGACATGCTCCTCTTCGGTGCCGCCGATGCCCCCCGCGTGCTGGTCAACCTCGGCGGCATGGCCAACCTCACGTTCGTGCCGCGCCGCGCCGAGGAGGCCGGCGTGTTCGCCTTCGATACCGGGCCGGGCGTGGCGGTGGTGGACGCCGTGGCCCGGATGGTGGACCCGTCCGTGGTCTTCGACGTGGAGGGGCGGCTCGCGGCCCGGGGCCGCGTGGACGAGGCGGCCTTGGCCGACCTGCTCGCCGACCCGTTCTTCGGCGCGCCGCCGCCGAAGAGCACCGGCCGCGAGCGGTTCGGGGAGGCGTACGCCGGCGCGCTCCACGATCGCGTGCCCGGACCGGATGGCGTGGCGACGGCGGTGGCGCTCACCTCGCGCTCGCTGGCCGGGGCCATCCGCCGATGGGTGCCGGGGGAACCGGAGGTGGTGCTGGCCGGCGGCGGGCGCCGGCATCCCGGACTCGTCGCCGGCCTGCGCGAACTCCTCGGCGGCCCGGGCCGGGTGCGGCTCTTCGACGACCTCTTCTTCGATGGCGATGCGAAGGAGGCAGTCGCCTTCGCACTCCTCGCGTACCTGACGCTCCACGGCCAGCCCGGCAACCTCCCGGCCGCCACCGGCGCGGCCGGGCCTCGGGTGCTGGGGAGCGTGACGCCGGCGTGAGCATCGCCCACCTGGTGCTGCCGGCGCTCCGGTGGCGGGACGACACCGGCGGGTACGCGATGGACGGCGGCACGCTCGACCAGGCGCTCTCGCTCGGTGTCGGCGGCTTCATTCTCTTCGGCGGCACCGCCGCCGCCGCGGCCCGGCTCACCGGCGAGTTGCGGGAGCGCGCCGGCCGCCCCGTGCTCGTCGGGGCCGACCTCGAACGGGGAGCGGGCCAGCAGTTCGCCGGCCTGAGCGAGTGGCCGCCGCCCGCGGCACTTGCCACGCTGGGCCCGGACGCGGTACGCGCCGCTGCCCGGGCCACCGCCCGGGAGGCCCTGCAGGTGGGCGTGAACTGGGTCTTCGCCCCGGTGGCGGACCTCGACGTCGAACCCGCGAACCCGATCGTCCAGACCCGGTCGTTCGGCGCCGACCCCGACTTCGTGGCGCGCTGCGTCTCGGAATGGGTGCGGGCCGCGCAGGGCGAGGGGGTGCTCGCCTGCGTCAAGCACTTCCCCGGGCACGGGCGGACGCGGCAGGACTCGCACCGCGAGGTCCCCACGGTGGACGCCGGCCCGGACCTGCTCGGGGCCGACCTCACGCCATTCCGGGCCGGAATCGCTGCCGGCGTGGCGGCGGTGATGACGGCCCACGTCCGCTACCCCGCCCTCGATCCGACCGGGCTCCCCGCCACCGCCTCCCCCACGATCCTTCGCCTGCTCCGCCAGGAGCTGGGCTTCCACGGCCTGGTGGTGACCGACGCGCTGATCATGGAGGCGGCCGCGGGGGCTGGCGGTCCCCCCGACCAGATCCGGGCCGGCGTGGATCTCCTCCTCTATCCCCGCGATCTCGCCGCGACCGTCGCGGCGCTGGAGGAGGGACTGCTCGACGGCTCGTTGCCCGAGGGGCGCGCGGTCGCGGCGCTGCACCGGTACGAGACGGTGCTGGCGCGCCTGGAGGAGTCGCGAGTCGCGAGTCACGAGTCGCCCGGCGTGCCCGCTCACGCCGCGGCCGCGGCGGTGGCCGACCGCCTGCTCGCGGCGCCGCCGCTGCGCGGTGCCGCGCCGCGGCTCCGGCTGCCGCTGGAGCTGTCCGTGGTGGACGACGACGGGGGCGGGCTCCATCCGGCCTCGCCTTCGAGCTACCTCGCCGAGACGCTCGGCCCCCGGGCCGGGGCCGGCGGGTCCCGCGTCGTCCTCGCCTTCTGCGAGCCGCGCGGGTGGAAGGGCCGGGCGGGCTTCGGCGACGCGACGCGCGCCGAGCTGGCCCGCCACGCGCCCGCGGCGGACCTCGTGGTGCTCTTCGGGCATCCACGGCTCGTGGCCGAGATCCCCGGAGCTGCGCCCGTGCTTCCCGCCTGGCACCGCCAGCGGCCGATGCAGGAGGCCGCGGCGCGCCGGCTGGCCGGGCTCGCCGGGTGAAGCCGCTCGACTGGGGGCTGGTGGCCCTCTACCTGGCCGGCACCATGGTGCTCGGCCTGGTGCTGGCGCGCCGGGGGGCGAAGAGCATGGCGGAGTTCTTCGTCGGCGGCCGCGCCATCCCGTGGTGGCTCGCGGCGACCTCGATGGCCGCCACCACCTTCAACGTGGACACGCCACTCTACGTGGCCGGCGTGGTGGCCCGCCGGGGGGTGGCCGGGAACTGGGAGTGGTGGTGCTTCGCCTTCGCCCACGTGCTGCTCGCGGTGGTGCTCGCCAAGCTCTGGCGGCGGGCGAACGTGCTGACCGACATGGAGCTCACCGAGCTCCGCTACGGGGGTCGGCCGGCGGCGGCCCTCCGTGCCACGCGCGCCTTCCTCTTCGCGGTGCCGCTCAACTGCATCAGCATCGGGTACGGGATGCTCGCCCTCCGGAAGGTCGTCGTGGCCCTGGGGTTGCTCGACGGCCTCCCCGACCTCCCCGGTGACCCGCGTCTCTGGGCGCTGATGCCGATCGTCCTGGTCACCCTGGCCTACACCGCGGTCTCGGGGCTCTGGGGCGTGGTCGCCACCGACTTCCTCCAGTACATCCTCGCGCTCGGCGGGGCCTTCACCGTCATGGCCTTCGCGCTGGCCGATGTGGGCGGCCTCGGGCCCCTCGTGGACGGGATCCGGGCCGCCCGGCCGGCCGCGCTGCAGCTCGTGCCGTCGGGCGAGGGCGCGCTGGTGCCGCTGTCGACCTTCCTGGGCTACCTGTGCATCCAGTGGTGGGCGTTCCGGAACAGCGACGGGGGCGGGATGTTCGTGCAGCGCCTGTCGGCCACGCGGGACGAACGCGAGGCCCGGAAGGCGGCGTACGCCTTCAACGTGCTCAACTACGTGGTGCGCACCTGGCCGTGGGTGCTGGTGGCGCTGGCGGCGCTCGTGATCCTCCCGGACCTCGCCGATCCCGAGGCGGCCTACCCGGTGATGATGATGCGCTACCTGCCGACCGGCGTCCTCGGACTCGTCTTGGCGAGCCTCGTGGCGGCGTTCATGTCCACGGTCAGCACCCAGCTCAACTGGGGGGCGAGCTACCTGGTCCACGACCTCTACTCCCGATTCGGCGGGGAGCGGGATGACGCGAAGCTGGTCCCGGCCGCGCGCTGGGCCACGCTGGGCCTCACGATCGTCGCGGCGACGCTCTCGTTCTTCATGGACGACGTGGGGGACGTGTTCCGCTTCCTGATCCTGATCGGCAACGGGCCGGGGCTGGTGCTCCTCCTCCGGTGGTTCTGGTGGCGGGTGAACGCGTGGGCGGAGATCGCCGCGATGGCCGCGGGGCTCGCGCTGGCGCTGGCCAGCTACCTGCCCGCGCTCGCGGGGCTCACCTTCGGGCAGCGGCTGGCGCTCACGGCGTTCGGCGCCCTGGCCGTCTGGCTGCCGGTGCAGTTCCTCACCCCGCCGGAACGGCCGGAGGTGCTCGACGGGTTCTACCGCCGGGTGCGGCCCGGCGGGGCGTGGGGACCGGTGCGTGCGCGGACCGGCCTGGCGGCGGAGGACTCGCTCGCGGGAGACCTGGTGCGGTGGGCGGTGGGGTGCGCCGTGATCCTGGGGGCGACGCTGGGGATCGGCTGGGTGCTGCTGCGCTAGAGGAGGAGGATGACCGCGGCCACGATCATCGCGACCAGCACCACATACCACGGCCAGGGTCCGAGGCCCTTGCGCTCCGCCAGCGGCACCACGGGCAGCGCCTCGACCTCGCGCTCGTCGGGCACCGCCGCCTCGGGCGGCTCCCCGGTCTCGTAGGCGGCGTACCCCGTCGGGTCGGTGATGTCCGGCTCGGCGAGCCCCGGCCCGTCGAACCGGGCCACCACGGTCGTGATGTTGTCGGGCCCACCCCGGTCGTTCGCCATCGCGATGAGCTCGCGGCAGGCGCGCTCCAGGTCGGCGTCCCTGCCGACGACTTCCGCGATCTCCTGTCGCTTGACCGTGCTGGTGAGCCCGTCCGAGCAGAGCACGAGCACGTCGCCGCGGCGCAGCACCTGATGGCTCACGTCCACCCGCACCTGCTCGTCGGGACCGAGGGCCTGCAGGATGATGTTGCGCCGCTCGCTCGCCTCGGCCTCCTCCTCGGTCAGCTCACCCGCCTCGACCAGCCGCTGGGTGAGTGACTGGTCCCGGGTGAGCTGGGTGGCGGTGCCGTCGCGGACCAGGTACGCGCGGCTGTCGCCGATCTGCGCGACGTAGAGCTCCTGCCCCACCACCCCGGCGGCGGTGGCGGTGGTGCCCATTCCCCGGACCTCGGGGTGAGCCGTGGCGTATTCGTGGAGGTGCCTGTTGGCGTGCTCGAGCGCCTCGCGGATCCGGCGGGCGAACAACTGGCCCGAGGGCGCGGCATCCAGGCGCCAGACCCGGCGCAGGTAGTCGAGGATCTCCCCCGAGGCCATCGTGGAGGCCAGTTCTCCGGCAGCCGCACCGCCCATCCCGTCGGCCACGAGGAACAGCGAGCCCCACTCGCCGACTTCGTGATCGCGCACGTCCGGCGTGAGCTCCGCCCGGTCCGAGGTGAGATCGGCGACCACGAAGGTGTCCTCGTTGTGGTCCCGCGTCTGCCCAAGGTCGGTGCGCGCGCACAGGGAGACACGCACGCCTGTGGCTGTGGTCATCGAGGTGCCTCCCGGGAGTCGGCGGAATCTACGGCCCGCTGCCCCGGGGCGTCAACGCCGGCGTTGCCGTAAGTTGCTGTCAGCGTGTACCTTGGCCCGATGACCCGGCTCTGCCTCGTTCCCCTGCTCCTTCTGGCCGGCGCCTGCGCCGCTTCGGGCCCGATCCCCGGGGCCGTCCCGGCGCCCACGCCAGGGACGCCCTCTCACCTGCGCGGGGAGCCCGCCGGGGCCGACGCCGAGCCGCTTCCCGGGATCCGGATGGTCACGGGTCGGCTCGCGATCCGGGTCGTCTACCCCCGGACGGACGACATCGTCGCCGCCGGAGACTCCAGCTTCATCTTCGGGAGCGTGGGGGACGGTTCCGCCGCCCTCCGGATCAACGGCCAGGCGGTGCGGGTCTGGCCCAACGGCGCCTGGCTGGGCTGGATCGCGTTCCCCCGCGACAGTGTCATGCGCTTCGAGCTCGTGGCCTCCAACGGCGACGAGGTCGTACGGGCCGAGCATCGGGTCCGGCGGGCGCCCCGATTCGTGCCGCCCGCCGCCGGTCCCTGGGTGGATCCCGCCTCCCTCCGGCCGGCGGGCCGGGTGTGGTGGCCGGCCGGCGAGCCCCTCACCCTGGGTCTCCGCGCCGCCGAAGGGGCGGAGGTTCGCCTCCGGCTGCCGGACGGGACGGTCCTCCCCTTCGCCCCCGACCCGGGTCCTGAATCGCTCGCGCCCGGGCTCCAGGCCTTCGACCGGGACCCGGGCGGGTTCGAGCTCCCGGTCCGGTTCGACCGCTACGCGGCCGAGCTCCTGCCCCGGCCGCTGGGGCCCGACCCCGGCCTCCTGGTGCCGGGCTGGCCGCCGGACGCCCGCGACACCACGCCGGCCGCGCCCGGCGATTCGCTTGCAATCCTGGAAGTCATCCGCGCCGCCGACACGGTCCGCCTCGCCTGGCCGCTCCGCCTCGTCCCGCTCACCGCGGCGGGGCCGGTGGTGCAGCTCGACGACGATCCTGGACGCGGCGGGGGTGGCGACGGGATCACCGTGGGCCGCGCGGCACCCGGCGCGTCCTACCACTGGTTCTTCCCCCGCGGGACGCGGGCGCGGGTCAGCGGGAGGGTGAACGGCGAACTCCGGCTCGACCTCTCCCGCGCAAGCCGGGCGTGGGTGGCCGCGGCGGAGGCGCAGCCCCTCCCGCCGGGGACGCCGGCGCCTCGCGGCCGGGTCGGCAGCCTCGCTCCCACGGTGACCGGGGATGGCGTCCGCTTCCGGATCCCCGTGGGGGATCGCGTGCCCTTCCGGCTGACGGAGGAGGAGCGCCGTCTCACCCTCGTGCTCCACGGCGCGGTCGGGGACGTGGACTGGATCCGCTACGGTGCCGCGGGCGACGTGGTCGAGGCGATCCGCTGGGTGCAGGCGTCGGCCGACGAGGTGAACCTGGTTTTCGACCTGCGGGCGCCGGTCTGGGGCTACCGAACCACCTGGGATCGCGCCGACCTGGTCCTCGAGATCCGCCGTCCGCCCGCCCTCGACCGTTCCCATCCACTCCGCGGGCTGCTTGTCGCGGTGGACCCGGGGCATCCGCCCCAGGGCGCGACGGGGCCGACCGGCCTGGGAGAGGCGGACGCGAATCTCGGCGTCGCCCTCGAGCTCCGTGCGCTGCTCGAGGCCGAGGGGGCGCGCGTGCTGATGACCCGCACCTCGGACTCCGCGGTCGGGCTCTCGGAACGCACCGCCCTCGCCGAGGCGGCGGGCGCGGCCGTGCTCGTCTCGATCCACAACAACGCCCTTCCGGACGGCGTGGACCCGTTCCGCAACAACGGCACGAGCGTCTTCTACAACCAGCCGCGGAGCCTTCCGCTGGCGCGGGAGGTCCAGCAGGCGCTGGTCCGGCGACTGGGCCTTCGCGATCTCGGGGTGGCCCGCGGCGACCTCGCCCTGGTGCGCCCGACGTGGATGCCCGCGATCCTGACCGAGGGGCTCTTCATGATGCTCCCCGAGCAGGAGCATGCCCTGCGCACCGCCGAGGGACGCCGCCGGTACGCCGCGGGCGTGGCCGAAGGCCTGGAGCGCTTCCTCCGCACGAGGGCCCGCGACCCCTGATTGCGGCGGGTGTGCACGGACGGCATTATCTGACGTCCATGGAGAAGATGCCGTTCCCCCACCGCAGGCTTCGGACCTCCCTTCTCACTGCCGCACTGGCGGCGGGCGCCATCCCGGCGCAGGGCCAGGAGCCGGTCGACCGGGCCTCGCTCGGCACCTTCCGCGATTCGCTCGCCCAGGCGCAGGACACCACCAGCCTCCGTGTCCTCGAGCGCCAGCTCATCGAGGTCGCCCGGAACGACCGGGACGACCCGATGATCCACCTCCGCCTCGGCTTCCTGGCCCTCCGGCTCGGCGACCTCGGGGCCGCCGGCGCGCACGAGGCGGCGGCCTCCGAGTTCGAGTGGGCCCGGGAGCTCCAGCCCGAGTGGCCCTACCCGTGGTACGGCGTCGGCCTCGCCGAAGCCCGGATCGGGGACTCCCAGGTGGCCCTGGTCAGCGGCCTCAAGACGATGCTGGGGAAGGACGCCCTCACCAAGTCCGCGCTCTCCTTCGCCCGCGCGGCGGCCATCGACCCGTCGTTCGTGGACGGCCTGACGGAGTTGGGCGCGACGGCCCTCCGCCAGCGGGTGAACGTGAAGCTGGACGTGGCGCTGTCGGCCCTCCGCCTCGCCTCCGCGACATCGGCCGGCCGGCATCCTGACGTGCTGTTGGTGCGGGGGCGGGTGGAGCGGGAAGTCGGCTCGCTGGACTCCGCGTTGGCCGCCTTCCGGGGCTACCTGGCCGCCGGAGGGGAGCCCGGCCTGGGGCGCCTGGAGCTGGCCCGCACCGAGTTCATCGCCGGGCGGCTCGAGGGTCAGGCGCCCTACTACGAGGGGGCGGCGTCGGACGTGCCGTCCACGGTGGCGGCGTACCGGACCGATCTCGCCTACATCGCCCCCGACAGTGCGCTCGCGGCATTCGACGCCGTTTCCGGCGCGGCCCGGGTCGACTTCCTCCGGCGGTTCTGGGAGGAGCGCGACGCCCTCCACCTCCGGCCCTCCGGTGAGCGGCTGCGCGAGCACTACCGCCGGCTCGGCTACGCCCGGAAGAACTTCGTTCTGGTGGGATACCGGCGGGTGTACGACATCACCGAGATCTGGCGTTCGGGCAGCACCGAGTTCGACGACCGCGGCCTGATTTACCTCCGCCACGGCGAACCGACCGACCGGGCGAGCTACACCGCCCCGAACATCAACCCGAACGAGTCGTGGCGGTACGCCAGGCCCGACGGCGACCTGCTCTTCCACTTCACCGCGGTGAACGACGTCCAGGACTTCCGGCTGGTCGAGAGCGTGCTGGACGTGCTGGGGTACCAGGCCCGTGTCAGCTCCGCGAATGAAGGGCTCCTGGCCGAGGACCCGAACGGGCCGGCGGTGCAGCTGCTCGTCTCGCGGGAGCGGCTCTCGCCGCTCTACTCCCGGCTCCAGTCCGCCGGCCGCGGCGCCTCGGCGCGCTTCCAGGCGGAGGAGCGGGACCTCACCCGCCGGAGCGTGGCGGAGGGGACGACCAGCGACAGCTACGACCTGCGGTTCGGGCGCGAGCTCGCCGCAACCACCCAGGTCCTCGCGGTCGCGGGTCCGGACGGCGGGAGCTCGCTGCTGATCACCTACGCCATTCCCGGGAGCGCGCTCGACGGCCTCACCTCGGAGCGTGGCACGATCTACCCGGTGCGGATCCGCTTCGTGGCCACCGGTCCCGACGGAGTGGTCGCGCGGCTCGACACCACGCGGGTCTTCCTCGCCCGCACGCCGGTGCCCGCGGCCGAGCACCTGGTGGGCCAGGTGACCATCCCGGCGCCGCCCGGGACGTGGTCCTGGCGGCTCTCCATCCAGGAGGGCGAGCGCGCGGGGCTGGTGACGCCCACCGGCGTGATCGCCGTCCCGCGGATGGATGGCGGCGTGCTCGGCCTCTCGGACCCGGTACTCGGGAGCACCACCGGCGGCCTCGCGTGGCGCCCCACGGCGGCCGACACCGTTCCGCTCAACCCGGTGCGAACCTACTGGTCGGGGGAGGAGCTGGACCTCTACTATGAAGTGGCGGGGCTCCTTCGTGGCGAGCAGTTCCGCACGGAGATCGCCCTCAATCGCGCCGACCGCACCGACGTGGACGCCCTCGCCCCGGGCCGGCTGCTCAAGGATGCGGTGCTGACCCTCCGGTTCGACGAGGAGGCCGGCGGGCCTCTGCTGCGCACCCAGCGGACCGTCGAGCTCCGGAAGCTCCGGCCGGGCGACTATACCCTCTCCGTCATCGTCACCGATGCGAGCCGCCGAGTCGCGCGCCGGAGCCAGAGTTTCCGCGTGGTTTCGCGCTAGCGCCGTCGTCGCCGTCCTGGCGGCGGGTACGGCGCCGGCGCCGGCCGCGGCGCAGCGCGGCCTCCCCCTCGCTGACTCCCTCGCCGGCATCCGCGACACCGCGGCGCTCGCCGCACTCGAGCGCCAGCTCATCGCGTGGGCCCGGGGGCACCGGGATGATCCCGCCATCCACCTCCGCCTCGGCGCCGTGGCGCTCCGCCTGGGCGAGCTCGCCGGCCAGCCCCACTGGGACGAGGCGATCGGCGAGTTCGACTGGGCTGCCGAACTCGACCCGCACTCGCCCCTGCCGTGGTACGGTCGGGGCCTCGCCTGGCTCGGGATGGTTCCGGAGCTCTACGGAACCCGGGCCGCGGTCGAGGCGCTCCTGGGGCGCGACCCTGTCGCCCGCGCCGGCGCGGCCTTCCGCACCGCGCTCGAGAAGGACCCCGGCTTCGCGCCCGCTGCGGTGGCGTGGGGAAGGCTCGCGCTCCTCCCCGCGCTCCGCGACGAGCTGCCGGGCGCCCTGGCCGCACTCCGCGGCGTTCCCCACCCGCTCGCGGACTCGGCCATGCACCTGCTCCGGGGCCGGCTGGAACGGCGGGGCGGGGACGCCGACTCGGCCCTGGCGGCCTTCGCGCGGTACGCTGCGGCCGGGGGCAATGCGGCGCTCGCCCGGCTGGAGCGGGCCCGGGTGCTCCTCGCGGCCGGGCGGCCGGGCGGGGCCCCGGCCTACTTCGAGGGCGCGGCGCTCGCCGACTCGGCGGTCGCGGCGGGCTACCGGAAGGACCTGGGCTACGTCGCGTCCGACGGCGACCTGGCCGCCTTCGACGCCACCTCCGGCCCGGCCCGGCGCGCGTGGCTCGAGCGCTTCTGGCGCGCGCGTGACCTGGAGGCCCTGCGGGGCGACGGCGAGCGCCTGGCCGAGCACTACCGCCGGCTGGAAGCGGCCCTGGCCGAGTTCGGGCTCCCTCCGTTCAAGCGGCGCTTTGGCTTCGAGGAGTACTACCGGAGTGGCCGGACCGACATCGACGACCGCGGGGTGATCTACGTCCGGCACGGCGCGCCGACCGACCGGAACCGGACGGTCCGCTTCCAGGCGGAGAGCTGGTACTACGCGCCGGGGAGCGAGCCGGAGCTCCGGTTCCACTTCGTGGCGATCGACGACCTGGCGGACTACCGCCTCGTCCCGAGCGTCGCCCAGGTCGCCGAGCCGGCGCGGGAGGAGCTCCGGGAGCTGGGCGGCCCGGCGGCCGACGAGTATTGGCGGTACGCGACGGCCGGCACGGTGTCGCGGACCGGTCTGGAACAGCGGATGTTCGCCTCGGGGCGGTCCATGATGATCCAGGGGACCTCGACCGACACCTGGGCGCGCCGGTGGCAGCGGGCGCTCCGCGCGGGCGGCCAGGCGGTGGCCCTCGGGACGCCGGGTGGGGACGGTCGGGTGCAGGTGGCGGTGGCCGTGGCGCTCGATGCCCTCCCCACCGGCGAAGAGGGGGATCGCCGCCTCACCCTTCGGCTCGCGGCGTGGACCCTGGACGGCACGCCGGTCAGGCGGCTCGACTCGATCGTGGCGATCCGGGCCGAGGCGGGCACCACGACCGGGCTTGCGCGCCTGGCGGTCGACGCCCCGCCGGGGCCCCTTCGCATCCAGGCGGTCGCGGAGGCGGACTCCGGCACCGGTGTGCTGGTGCTGCGTGACACGCTCGACGTGCCCGACGCCGACGCGGGCCTCGGGCTCAGCGACCTCGTCCTCGGGCGCGCGTCGCTCCGCCTGGCGTGGCGCGCCGGCGACGGGGAGCCCGTGGCGCTCAACCCGCTTGGCGCCTTCCCGCGGGAGGAACCGCTCGAGCTCTACTACGAGGTCTACGGGCTCGGGGGCGGCCTCGGGTCCA
>CAVQWA010000061.1:0-22139 GCA_963717315.1 uncultured Gemmatimonadales bacterium | reverse complement strand
ATGACCGTGTCGAGGCCGCGCCGCGGGTTGAGGTACATCTCCCGCAGCACCTCGTCGGGCTGGATCGGGATGGTCTGGTAGGCGCGGCGCGTGGTGGCGGCGTCGAAGCCGTCCGCGACCGAGACGATCCGGGAGTAGAGCCCCAGTTCGCGCGGGCGGATGGCCCGCGGGTACCCGGTCAGGTCGGTCTTCATGTGGTGCTCGTGGGCCACCAGCACGGCCCGGGCGGGCAGTTCGTCGTACCCGCGCATGCCGAAGAGGGCGATGACCCCCTGCCACGGGTGGTTCTGGATGGTGCGCCACTCGGTCTCCTCCAGCCCCCCCGCCTTGTTGAGGATGCTGAGCGGGATGCGGACCTTGCCGATGTCGTGCAGCAGGGCCGCCAGGCCCAGGTCGTAGAGCTGGATCTTGGAGAGCCCGAAGCGGCGGCCCATGGCCACCGAGAAGATGCAGACGTTCACGGAGTGGGTGAACGTGTATTCATCGTAGTCGCGGAGGGTCGTGAGGCCGAGCAGCGAGACCTCGTTGTTGAGCACCTGGTCCACGATGAGCTGCACGGCGCGCTTGACCCGCTTGATGCTGGCCACGCGGCCGATCCGCATCCCGTTGACGACCTCCTTGGTGACCGCCACGCCCTGCGCGTACGTGCGCTTGGCCACCTCCCGGGCGCGCGCGGCATCCTCGATGTCGTCGAGCTCGGTGGCGGGCTCGAGTGTCAGGTGGGTCACGTCGGTGCGCGCGAGCCGCTCGGCCAGCTCCACGTAGCGGTCGCCCTCCGCGTCGTCGCGCGCCGCGATGGCGAGGAGGACGCCCAGGACGATCTGCCACTCCCGCCGGCCCATCCCCGGCTCCACCCGGATCGCCCCGATGCCGAGCCGGCGGAGCAGGCCCAGCAACTGGCTGAAGCTCGCATAGTTGTCGAGCTCCAGGCGGAGGCGGGTCTGGTTCACGAAGATGAAGTCCCCGGACAGCCGGATCTCGATCTCCCCCTCGGCATTCAGGAGTTGCGTGGCGGAGCCCTGCAGCTCGTCGAGCGCCTTCTGCACCACCGCATTCTCCAGCGGGTAGAGCTTGAGGTTCCGGTAGGAGGCGTAGAGCACCAGCAGGAACTCGCGCCCGGCATGGCGCAGCCCCGCCTCGCCACCCGGCAGCATCTCGCCGCTCACTCGGGCCGGCCCCGCAGCGCGTTGTTCACCGCATTCCGCACGATCAGGTCCTTGTCGCCGGCGACGGACTCGAGGACGGCGCGCGATTCCGGCGTGGCGATCCGGCCGAGCGCCAGCGCGGCGCAGGCCCGCACCGGGGGCGGGACCTTGCGCCGCAGCACCCCGCGCGGCTCCAGGAGCCGGCTCATCGGCTCGATGCCCGCCGGACCCGCGATGGCCCCGTAGGCCTCGAAGAAAGCCATCTTCTCGGTGAGGTCCATCTCCCGGGCTGCCCGGCCCATCACCACCGCCTCCACCCGCCGGAGGGCGTTCCGGTACCCGCGCTCCCCCAGCACGCGCACCCCGGCCAGCCGCACCGCCCGTTCGGAGTCTTCCAGTGCCCGCTCGAGGTGCGCCAGCGCGCCGGGCGACGCGATGGCCGCGAGCGCGGTCACCGCGGCCAGGCGGAGTTCCGGGCCGCCGCGCCGGAGGACCTCGCCGAGGCCGGGGACCGCCGGCTCGAGCCGGAGCCGGCCGGCCAGCTCCACGATGCCACCCGCCGCCTCGGCCTCGGGATGCTTGAGGATCCGCAGCACCTCGGCGGGGTGCTGGGTGGCCACGCGCGAGGCGGCCTCCAGCAGCAACCGCCGGAGGGTGCCCTCGGGGATCCGCGGCAGGTAGGTCACGAGGGCCTCGAGCGCCGACGGCCGGAGCTCGCGCAGCAGCTCCGCGGCGTCCGATTCCGCCTCCTCCAGCCCCCCCTCCTCCAGCGCCTGGAGCAGCTGGGTGACGATGGCCGGCTCGCTCAGCCGGGCGTCGAGGGCCTCGAGCCGCGCGCGGTGCACCGGGGCCAGCTCTTCCGCCCGGCCCATGGTGACGCGGAGTTCGCGGAGCAGCAGCGCGGCGTTGCGGAAGTCGCCCGCGTTGAGCAGCGAGGGGAAGAGGTGCTCGAGCGCCTGCACGATGTCCTCGCGCGCGTCGGCGGCCTCCCGGAGCTCAAAGACGTCCACCAGCGTCACCAGCGCATCGCCGCGCACGTTGCGGGCGTACTCGTCATCCAGCGCGGCCCGGATGTACTGCTCCTCGTTCGGCTCCAGGAAGTAGAGCGTGGAGTCGAAGTCGTCGAGGTCCACCGTCCCCCGGGGCCGCGCCGCCTCCTCGGCCACCTCCTCGCGCACCGCGGCACCCACCTGCGCCGGCGCCAGCTGGTCGGCCCGGACCTCCGCGGCGGGCAGGCGCCCCTCCGCACCGGCCTCCGCGAAGAGGTAGCTCAGGTGCTGGAAGTCCTCCTCCCAGAGGAGCGTGAGCAGGTCGTCGGCCGCGTCGGCGGCGAGGAGCTTCACCCGGTTGACCACGTCGAGAAACCGGATGACCTCCGTCTGCTCCACTCCGCGGCGGAGGGTGAGGACCCGCATGCCGTCCTTGTACAGGCTCCACGCGAAGCTATCGGGCTTGTTCATCTGGGAGTACACGACCACGTCTTCCCAGACGAGATCCGTCTCCGCGACGGTCAGGACGATCTCGTCGGTGGCATTCCAGATCGGGGTGAAGGCGGCGGCGAGCGCCTCCCGGGCGCGGTGGTAGACCGGATTGTTCGGGAGGTACATCTGGAAGGCGCGCTGGGCCTTCACCAGGGTGCGGATGAGCTCCTCGACCTGGGAGGTCGGGAGGACCGCGCTGAACTCCCGGTTCGCCGTCACCGGGCCCCGGCCTCGCGCGCGGCCACCTGGGCCACGTCCTTGTCGCCGCGGCCGCTCACGCAGAGCAGCACCACGTCGCCCGGCGCCCAGCGGCCGCGAGCGGCGCGGAGCCAGGCGACGGCGTGCGCCGTCTCCAGCGCGGGGATGATCCCCTCGAGCCGGGCGAGCGCCCCGAAGGCCGCCAGCGCCTCGGCGTCGGTGACCGCCTCGTAGCGCACCCGCCCGGCGTCCCGGAGCCAGCTGTGCTCGGGCCCGACGCCGGGATAGTCGAGCCCCGCGGACACCGAGTGGGCCGGCGCGACCTGACCCGCGTCGTCCTGCAGCAGGTAACTGAGGCTGCCGTGGAGCACGCCCGGACGGCCGGCGCCGAGGGTCGCGGCATGGCGGCCGGTGGCCACGCCCTCGCCCGCCGCCTCGACCCCCACCAGCTCCACGGCGGGGTCGTCGAGGAAGCCGGCGAAGATCCCGATGGCATTCGAACCGCCGCCGACGCACGCCACCACGGCGCGGGGCTCGCGGCCGAACCGTTCGCGCACCTGGCGGCCCGCCTCCAGGCCGATCACCGACTGGAAGTCCCGCACCATCCGGGGAAAGGGGTCGGGGCCGACGACGCTGCCGATGACGTAATGGGTGGTCGGGACGTTGGCGACCCAGTCGCGCAGCGCCTCGTTCGTGGCGTCCTTGAGGGTCCGGGTGCCGGAGGCGACGGGGACGACCGTGGCGCCGAGCAGCCGCATCCGGAAGACGTTGAGCGCCTGGCGCTCCACGTCCTCCTCGCCCATGTAGACGACGCACTCGAGCCCGAACCGGGCGCACACCGTGGCGGTGGCCACGCCGTGCTGCCCGGCGCCGGTCTCCGCGATGAGCCGCCGCTTGCCCATCCGGCGCGCGAGCAGCACCTGTCCGATGGTGTTGTTGATCTTGTGGGCGCCGGTATGCAGCAGGTCCTCGCGCTTGAGGACGACGCGGGCCCCCACCTCGGCGCCGAGGCGGGGCGCATCGGTGAGCGGCGTGGGGCGGCCGGCGTAGTCCCGGAGGAGGGCGTCGCACTCCTCGCGGAAGGCCGGCTCGTCCCGCACGGCGTCGTACAGCGCCGCGAGCTCGTCGAGGGCGGCGACGAGCGTCTCGGGCACGTAGCGCCCCCCATAGGGGCCGAATCGGCCGTCACGCGCCCGCTCGGGCGCCAGGCTACTGGCCACGCACCGCCTCCAGGAAGTCCCGCATCCGCCCCGCGTCCTTGATGCCCGGCCGCCCGGGCGCCTCGACGCCCGAGCTCACGTCCACCACCTCGCAGCGCACGGTGCGGAGCACGCCGGCCACGGTGTCGGGCCGGAGTCCGCCGGCGAGCGCCATGCGGCGCCCGGCGAGGCGGGCGCGTGCGAGTCGCGCCAGGTCGAGGTCGAGTGCCACCCCCGCCCCGCCGGCACGTCCGTCCACCGCCGGTTCCACCAGCACCACGTCCGCCCCGGGCACGTCCGGAAGTGCCTCGGCATCGGCGGCGGCGGCCAGCCGGCGTACCCGCCAGATCGTGCCCCTGCCCCCCAGCGACGACGCCGGTGGATCGCAGCCATGAAGCTGCGCCCCGGCGAGGCCGGTGGCCCGGATCGTCCGAAGGATATCACCCACGTCGGCCGGCCCGAACACCCCGAGCACCGGCACCGGCGCGGCAGCGAGGACGATCTCGCGCGCCACGGCCGCCGACACGGCGCGCGGCCCGCCGGCAAGGATGACTCCAAGGTACGACGCCCCGCAGGCTGCGGCCAACGCGGCGTCGGCCGGCCGAGTGAGCCCGCAGATCTTCGCCTCAGCGGCCACGGCGTCCCACCGCGGCGAGCCTCCGTGCCAGCGCGGCCGGCGCCGCGCTGGCGGAGAGCGCCGTCCCGACCAGCACCGCGTCCGCCCCCGCCTCGGCCACCCGCTCGACGTCCTCCGGGCCGGTGATTCCGCTCTCCGCCACCGCCACGCGGTCCCCGGGAATCCGGGCGAGCAGCCGCCACGCGCCCGCGGAGTCGGTCGCGAGGGTATCCAGGTCGCGGCTGTTGACGCCCACCGCCCGCGCCCCGCACTCGAGGGCCGCGCCGAGCTCGCCCTCGCCGTGCGCCTCGACGAGCCCCTCGAGGCCGAGGTCGGCGGCGAATCGCAGCAGCGCGCGAAGCCGAGCCGGCGCGAGCGCGCGCACCAGGAGCAGGACCGCCGCTGCGCCGGCGGCTCGGGCCTCGAGCACCTGGCTCTCGTCGAGGATGAAGTCCTTGCGGAGCACCGGCCGCGAGACCCGGCCCGCCACCCGCCGGAGGTCTTCCAGCGATCCGCCGAAGTAGGGCCCGTCGGTGAGCACCGAGATCGCCGCGGCCCCGCCGTCCTCATAGGCGGCAGCCTGCTCCGCCGGGTCGAGCCCCTCGGCGATGCTCCCGTGCGACGGGCTCCGCCGCTTGACCTCCGCGATGAGCGCCACGCGCTCCCCGCGAAGCGCCGCGGCGAATGCGCCGGGCGCGGGCGCGGCGAGCGCCGCCGCCTCGAGGCGCCGGTAGTCGGGCCGCCGGTCGGCCAGGTCGCGCCGGGTGCGGTCGAGGATCTCCGCCAGGCTGGGCCGCTTGCCCTTCGGCGGCTCTTCGGGTAGCTTCATTCGGGTTCCATTTGGTCACCTGCCCCGGCCGAGGCCGCATGCCACTCACCAAGCGGCAGAGCGAACTGCTCGATTTCCTCCAGGGCTTCGTCGACAAGCACGGCTACGCCCCGAGCTTCGAGGAAATCGCGGAGCACTTCGGGTTCCAGTCGCTCGCCACGGTGCACGAGCACCTGACCAACCTCGAGCGCAAGGGCTACATCCGCCGCCAGTACAACGAGAGCCGCGGGATCGAGCTGATGCCACCAGGCGGCCTCGCCGGCGCGGTGGAGCTCCCGCTGCTCGGCACCGTCGCGGCCGGCACGCCGATCGAGAGCGTCATGCACGGCGAGACTCTCGCCGTGCCCGACGCGATGCTCCCCCGCGGCGGGCCCAATTACGCGCTGAAGGTCCGCGGCGACTCGATGATCGACGACCACATCCAGGACGGCGACTTCGTCGTGGTGCACGGCCGGCAGACCGCCGACAACGGCGAGATGGTCATCGCCCTGGTCCACGGCGCCGAGGCCACGGTGAAGCGGTTCTACCGCGAGTCGGGCGGATGGATCCGGCTCCAGCCAGCGAACGCCGCGGTGCCGCCCCTCCGGGTCCGCGAGTCCGACGTGCTGATCCACGGCGTGGTCGTGGGCGTCATCCGGAAGTACTGACCGCCCGCAGTTCCTCCAGCTTGACCCGCGCGTGTCCCCCATCGAGGGCGTGGGCCGCGCGGTCCACCGCGTCGCCCCAGTCGCCGCCGTGCTCCGACACGTACACCGCCGCCGCCGCGTTGAGGAGCACCGCCGCGCGAAGGGAGGGAGTCCCGTCCCCCTCGAGGAGCCGCTCGATCCGCCGGGCGTTCTCCTCCGGCGCCCCACCCTCGAGCCCGTCGAGACCGGCCTCGAGGCCGTGGCGTGCCGGGTCGAAGGCCCAGGCCGCGACCCCGGCCTCGCGCACCTCCCAGACCCGCGTCAGTCCCGCCGGACTGATCTCGTCCATCCCGATCTCCGCATGCACCACCAGCGCATGCACCGCCCCGAGCAGCCGGAGCGCCCCGGCGACGACCGGTGCCCGACCGGCGTCGGCCACCCCCACCACCTGGCGGCGAACCCCGGCGGGATTCGCCAGCGGCCCGAGCAGGTTCATGACCGTCGGCACGCCCAGCTCGCGGCGCACCGGCGCGAGGTGCCGCATCGCCGGATGGTGCGCCGGGGCGAAGAGGAAGGCGAGGCCGACCGTCTCCAGCAGCTCCCCGGACCGCTCGGGCGGCAGGTCGAGGCGGATGCCGAGCGCCTCGAGCACGTCCGCCGAGCCGGATCGCGAGGTGTGGCTCCGGTTGCCGTGCTTCGCGACGGGTACCCCGGCGCCGGCCACGACGAACGCCGCTGCGGTCGAGACGTTGATCGTCGTGACTCGACCGCCACCCGTGCCGCAGGTGTCCACCAGGCGCCCGGGGGCCGGGTGCGGGACGGGCACCATCACCTCGCGAATGGCCCGGGCCGCGCCAGCCACCTCCGCCGCCGATTCACCGCGGATGCGCAGGCCAAGGAGGAATCCCGCGGCCTGAGCCGAGGTGGCGGACCCGGCCATCAGCGTGCCGAGCGCCGCCGCGGTCTCGTCGGCGGTCAGTTCCTGCTGGGCGGCAAGGCGCCGCAGGGCGATGAGGAGCGGATCGGTCACGGGCGTCGGAGGCTTGTCTGCCGGCCCGGCGGGCAGGTGGATCCGGGGGCGGGCGCGACCCTCGGAAGCCTACCCGAGAAACGGTCCTTCTGTCAAATCTGACAACGAGTTGCGCCGCTTGCCGCGGACCCGCGAACCGGGGTAGATTCCGCCCGCGATGGCGCGGACCTTCCTCCTCACCCTCCAGTACGACGGCAGTGGCTTCGTCGGCTGGCAGCGGCAGGCGGCGGGCCGGACGGTCCAGGCCGAGGTGGAGCGGGTGCTGGAGCGGCTGGTGGGGCACCGGGTCGTGGCGCACGCCGCCGGCCGGACCGACGCCGGGGTGCATGCCCTCGGGATGGGGGTCAGCTGCACCATGCCGGCCTCGTGGGAGGGAGCGACACTCCGCCGCGCTCTCAACGCGCTGCTGCCGCGGGACTGCTGGGTGGCGCGGGTGGACGCGATGCGGCCAGGGTTCCACGCCCGGAAGTCGGCGCAGGAGCGGGCGTACCGGTACGACGTCGGCACCGACGAGGCCGCGGCCTCGCCCTTCCGCCGGCGGTGGGAGTGGGCGCTCGGCCGGCCGCTCGACGGCGGGCGCCTGGCGGCGGCGGCGGCGGCCGTGCTCGGCGAGCACGACTTCAGCGCCTTTGCCGCCAAGGGCGAGCCCAAGCCGCACTACCGCTGCCGCCTGTCGGCGGCCCGATGGACTCCGCGGCCGGACGGCCGGGGCTGGCGGCTCGAGGTGGCGGCCGACCGCTTCCTGCACCACATGGTGAGGATGCTCGTCGGCACGATGGTGGACGCGGGGCTGGACCGACGGCCGGTGGCCGACGTGGCCCGGCTGCTCGCGGCGCGCGACAACCAGGGCACGAGCCCGCCGGCGCCGCCGCAGGGGCTCTGGTTCGTGGCCGCGCGCTACGACCTCGACGACTATCTCGCGCCCCACGAGGACACCCGACCGTGACGCCCAGCCCGACCGTCGCCCGCCCTGCCCGCGCCCTCCGGCGCGGCGCGATCGCAATCGTGGTGGCAGTGCTGAGCGCCTGCGGTGGCGGCCCCGCCGATTCCCAGACACCCATTGGCCGTGCGGCGGTCGACTCCCCCCCCCGGCCCGCCGTGGCGGCCGCCGCCGCCCAGGTGGACGCCACCCGGCGCACGGCCATCGTGCAGGCGGTCGAACGGGTCAGCCCCGCCGTGGTCTCGATCTCGGTCTCGGCCCGTCGGCGCCGCGCCGAGTCTCCCTTCGACTTCTTCTTCATCCCGCAGGCGCGCGACCAGGTCGTGCAGGGCTTCGGCACCGGCTTCGTGGTGCGGCCCGACGGCATCGTCGTCACCAACCAGCACGTGGTGGGGGGGGCGGAGGAGGTGGTCGTCACGCTGGGGGACGGCACCGAGCTGCCGGCAGCGGTCGTCGGCGAGGATCCGACCACCGACATCGCCGTCCTCCGAGTCGAGGGCCGCCGCTTCGCCACGGCCCCGGTGGGGCGGAGCACCGACCTCCTCACCGGCGAGTGGGTGGTGGCACTGGGCAATCCCTACAGCTACCTGCTGGGCAACTCCGAGCCCACCGTCACCGCCGGGGTGGTGAGCGCCACCGGGCGCAACATCCTCCCGAGCCGGGACCAGTCGGGCCTCTACCTCGACATGATCCAGACCGACGCGGCCATCAACCCGGGCAATTCGGGCGGGCCGCTGGTGAACGCGCTGGGCGAGGTCGTGGGGGTGAACTCCTCGATCTTCTCCCAGAGCGGCGGCTCGATCGGGCTCGGGTTCGCCATCCCGATCGAGCGCGCGCTGCGGGTGGCCGACGAGATCGTCCGGAACGGGCGGGTGCGGCGGGCGTGGACCGGGGTGGAAGTGGCGGGCGCCGACGCGATGGGCGACTGGAAGAGCCAGGGCGGCGTCCTGGTGCGGTCGGTGGCGCCGGGCGGGCCCGGCGCGCGGGCCGGGCTGCGCGCCGGGGCGGTGCTGGTCCAGGCGAACGGGCGGCCCCTGCGGAACTTCCTCGACTGGGAGGCGGTGAAGCTCGACCTGCACGTGGGCGACAGCGTGGTCCTGGGCGTGCGCGAGGCCGGCAGGACCGTCACGCGACGCCTGGTGAGCGGCGACCTGCCGACGGTCACCGCGGAGCGGGTGCGCCTCCGGCAGGACATCGACCTGGTCACCGTGAGCCCCGGGATCCGCGCCGAACGGCAGCTCCGGTCGGAGCAGGGCGCGCTGATCGTTCGCATCAGCCCCGCCATGGCCGAGCAGGCGGGCCTCGCGGAGGGGGACGTCATCGTGGCCATCAACCGGATGCCCATCGCCGCCGCGGAGGAGGTCCGCGAGTTCCTCGACGGCCTCCGCGCGGGGACGGCGTTCCGGATCTATGTGGAGCGCGGGGGCCGCTACACCTACACCGACCTGGTGCTCCGGTGACGACCGACCGCTACCGCTCCCCGCTCGGCAGCCGGTACGCCTCGCCCGCCATGCAGCGGCTCTGGGGCGAGTCCCACCGCGTCGGGCGGTGGCGGCGGATCTGGCTCGCGCTGGCCGAGGCGGAGCGCGAGCTGGGGCTGGGCATCCCCGAGGCGGCGCTGGCCGAGATGCGGGCGCACCTCGACGACGCCGACCTCGCCGCCGCCGCGGGCTACGAGCGGCGGTTCCGGCACGACGTGATGGCCCACGTCCACGCCTTCGGCGACCAGGCCCCCGCTGCGCGCCCCTTCCTCCACCTCGGGGCCACCAGCGCGTTCGTCACCGACAACGCCGACGTGCTGCTCATGCAGGAGGGCCTCCGCCTCCTGCTCGGCCGGGTGCTCGCGGTCCAGGACGCGCTCGCCGGCTTCGCCGTCCGGTGGCGCGGGCTCCCCTGCCTCGCCTGGACCCACTTCCAGCCGGCGCAGCTGACCACCGTCGGGAAGCGGGCCACGCTCTGGATGCAGGACCTGGCGCTCGACGTCGAGGCACTGGTGCACCTCCTCGAGACCCTGCGTCTCCGCGGCTGCAAGGGCACCACCGGGACCCAGGCCTCCTTCCTCGAGCTCTTCGGGGGCGACCACGCCCGGGTGCGTGAGCTCGAGCGGCGCGTCGCGGAGAAGCTCGGCCTCCCGCGGGTCTTCCCGGTGTCGGGGCAGACCTACAGCCGGAAGCAGGACAGCCGGGTGCTCGACGCGCTCTCGGGGCTGGCGCAGAGCGCCGCCAAGTTCGGGAGCGACCTCCGGCTGCTGCAGCACGAGGGCGAGCTGCTCGAGCCGTTCGAGAGCGAACAGGTCGGCTCGAGCGCGATGGCCTACAAGCGGAACCCGATGCGGGCGGAGCGGATCTGCGGCCTGGCGCGGTTCGTGATCGGGCTCCAGGCCAACGCCGCGCACACCGCCGCCAACCAGTGGCTGGAGCGGACCCTCGACGACAGCGCCAACCGCCGGCTGGTGCTGCCCGAGGCCTTCCTCACCGCCGACGCGATCCTGGTGCTGTCGGCGAACGTCGCGGCCGGCCTCGAGGTGCGGGACCCGGTCATCCGCGCCGCGGTGGACGCGCAGATGCCCTTCATGGCCACGGAGCGCTGGCTGATGCTCGGCGTGCAGGCCGGTGGCGACCGCCAGGCGCTCCACGAGGTGGTGCGCCGCCACAGCCTGGCGGTGGCGGAGGCGGTGGCCACCGGGGAGCCGAACGACCTGATGGACCGGCTCGCGTCCGATCCCGCCTTCGCCCGGCTCCCCGCCGGCGCCCTGGCGGCCGAGCTCGAGCCTTCGCGCTACACCGGGCGGTGCCCGGAGCAGGTGGACGAGTTCCTCACGGAGTACTGGGCGCCGCTGCGCGCGCGGGCCCAGGCCCACGCCGCGGCGGCGGAGCGCGCGGAGGTGACGATATGACGGTCCTCCTGCGGAGCGACCTCCCCCTGCCGCTGGTCCGGCGCGGCAAGGTGCGCGAGGTGTACGACGCGGGCCAGGGCCTCCTCCTCCTCGTCGCGAGCGACCGGGTGAGCGCCTTCGACGTGGTGATGGCCGAGCCCATCCCGCGGAAGGGGGCGGTGCTCACCCAGCTCAGCGCATTCTGGTTCGAGCGGCTCGCGGGGGTCGTCGAGTCGCATTTCGTGACCGCGGACGTGACGGAGATCCTGGACCGCGTGCCCGAGCTCGCGCCGCACCGGGGCCAGGTGGCCGGCCGCGCCATGCTGGTCCGCGCCGCCGACCCGTTCCCGTTCGAGTGCGTCGTGCGGGGCTACCTCGCGGGGAGCGCCTGGAAGGAGTACGCCGCCCGGGGCACGCTGGCCGGCGAGCCGCTGTCCGCCGGCCTGGTCGAGAGCGCCCGGCTCGACCCGCCGATCTTCAGCCCCGCCACCAAGGCGGAAGCGGGGCACGACGAGAACGTCACGTTCGCCGAGATGGCCGCCGCGCTGGGGGAGGAGACGGCCGCGATGCTTCGCGAACTGAGCCTCCGGGTCTACGAGGCCGGCCGCTCCCACGCCGCAGCGCGCGGGATCATCATCGCCGACACCAAGTTCGAGTTCGGGGTGGGCGCGCTCGAGCGGGTGCGCCTGATCGACGAGGTGCTGACCCCCGACTCCTCCCGCTTCTGGCCTGCCGACCGGTATGCGCCGGGCCGGAGCCAGCCAAGCTTCGACAAGCAGCCGCTCCGCGACTACCTCGAGGGGCTGCGGAAGGCCGGCGAGTGGGACGGCGAGGCGCCGCCCCCCGCGCTCGGCCCCGAGGTGGTCGAGGCCACCAGCCGGCGCTACCTCGAGGCCTACGAGCGGCTCACCGGCCATCCGCTGCCGGAGGACGGCTGATGCGCGTGGCCCCGGAGGGCCGGCCCTTCATCCTCGCCGCCTGGGTGGTCCTGGCCGTGCTGGTGGCGCTCCGGGTCTGGCCCGCGGCGCTCGCGTGGCTCCCGATCGCGGTGTGGGTCGTCGCGTTCTTCCGCGACCCGGCGCGCCCCGGGCCGCGGGGCGACGGGCTGGTCATCGCCCCGGCCGACGGCCTGGTGGTCAGCGTGCGCGAGATCCACGAGCCGGACTTCATCGGCGGCGCGGCCCGGCGGATCTCGATCTTCATGAACGTGTTCGACGTGCACGTCAACCGCTATCCGGCGGACGGCGCGGTCGCCTTCCGGCGCTACGTCCCGGGCCGGTTCGTGAATGCCGCCGGCGAGAAGGCGAGCCTGGAGAACGAGCAGTGCTCGATCGGGCTCGAGACCGCCCGCGGCCGCGTGCTGGTCCGGCAGATCGCCGGGCTGGTGGCCCGGCGCATCGTCACCGACCACCAGCCGGGCCACGCCGCCCGGCAGGGAGAGCGAATGGGCCTCATTCGCTTCGGCTCGCGGGTGGACGTGTTCCTCCCGCCCGGCGCCATGCCGACGGTGCGCCAGGGGGAGCGGACCCGCGCCGGACAGACCGTCATCGCGGAGTGGCCGGCATGATCCCGGCCTCCCCCCGGCCGCCCCGGCGCGTGGTGGTGGTGCTCCCGAGCGCCTTCACGCTGGGCAACCTCTTCTTCGGGATGTGGGCCATCGTCTCCGCGGCGCAGGGGAACTTCCTCTGGGCCGGGTGGTTCATCGTCTTCGCCGGCGTGCTCGACATGCTCGACGGGCGGGTGGCGCGCCTCTCCGGAACCGGGACCCGATTCGGCGCCGAACTCGACTCCCTGGTGGACCTCACCAGCTTCGGGGTGGCGCCGGCCCTGGTGATGTACCACCTGGAGTTCGCCGGGGTGGGCCGGTTCGGCTGGGTGCTCTGCTTCCTCTACGTGGTGGCGGCCGCCGTGCGGCTGGCGCGGTTCAACGTGGCGGCGCTCACCAAGCCGCCGACGACCGGCGGCTGGTTCCGCGGCCTCCCCTCGCCCAGCGCGGGAATGACCCTCGCGGTGTACTACCCGTTCACCCAGACGGAGGTGTACCACGAGAGCCTCCGTTACCTGCAGTTCAACCAGCAGGGGCTGGCATTCCTGATGCTGGTGCTCGGCGCGCTGATGGTGAGCTCCATTCCCTACCCCAAGTTCCCCCCGCTCGGCCTCCGGTCGCGGCGGGGCGTCCTCGGGCTCCTGCTCCACCTGGTGATCCTCGCGGGCGCGCTGCTCGCGCCCCGCGAGTTCCTCTTCCCCCTCGGCCTCGCCTACGCCGCGCTCGGCGTCGTCCGCGCCGCCATTCTCGGCTGGCTGGAGCGGCACGACGACGACGACCCGGCCCCGGAGATCCTGGCATGACCTATCGCGTCCACGTCCGCGTCATCCCCCGCGCCGGCCTCCTCGACCCGCAGGGCCAGGCGGTGGAGCACGCCCTCGGGGCCCTCGGCTTCGCCGGGGTGCGCGAGGTGCGCGTGGGCAAGGCCATCGAGTTCGGCGTCGAGGCCGCCGGGCCGGCAGAGGCACGCGCGGCCGCCCGCGCGATGTGCGACCGGCTCCTCGCCAACCCGGTGACCGAGGACTACGAGATCGAGGTGGAGGACTGATGCGGCGCGTGGCGGTGGTGCGGTTCCCCGGCAGCAACTGCGAGGAGGACACCTTCCGCGCGATCGAGCGCGCCGGGGCGGAGGCCTGCTACGTCTGGCACCGCGACTCCGACCTGGCCGGCGCCGACGCCGTGATCCTGCCGGGCGGCTTCAGCTACGGCGACTACCTCCGCTCCGGCGCCATCGCACGGTTCAGCCCGGTGATGGCGGCGGTCCAGGCCTTCGCCCGGGAGGGGGGACCGGTGCTCGGCATCTGCAACGGCTTCCAGATCCTCTGCGAGGCGGGGCTGCTGCCGGGAGCGCTGCTCCGGAACGCGGGGCTCGCCTTCACTTCCCTCCCGGTGCGCTGCCGGGTGGAGCAGGCCGGCACGCCCTTCACTTCGGCCTTCGAGCCGGGGGCGGTGGTCCGGCTGCCGGTGGCGAACGGCGACGGTCGGTTCACCGCCGAACCCGCCACCCTCGACCGGCTCGAGGCCGAGGGGCACGTGGTGCTCCGCTACCTGGACAACCCCAACGGGTCGGCCCGCGACATCGCGGGCATCTGCAACCCGGGCGGCACGGTGGTGGGCATCATGCCCCACCCCGAGCGCGCCGACCACTCCCTGCTCGGTGCCACCGACGGCGCCGGCTTCTTCACCTCGCTCGCCGCCGCGCCCGCCGGCGCACCCTGAGGACCGACGATGAGCAAGCTCGACAAGCCGAGCCAGAACGAGGACGAGTACTTCGCCCAGCGTGACCAGGAACTGCGCCGGCAGCTCCACACCCGCATGCTCGCCGAGCGCGAGACGGCGGAGCGGCGCACGCACTACATGAAGTGCCCGAAGTGCGGTGCCGACCTGGTGACCGCCGACTTCGAGGGCGTGCAGGTCGACCGCTGCCCCGAGTGCCAGGGGGTCTGGCTGGACGCCGGCGAGCTCGAGCGACTGCACCAGCGCGAGGACAGCAACGTGCTGGCCCGGATCGTCTCCGACGTCCGGAAGGCCCTGAGCGACAGGAAGGACGCGTGAGCCGCACCGCCGACCTCCACGAGACCGCGGTCCCCTTCCCGGGCGACCCGCCCGTGACCACCGCCCTCGTGGCCGAGCACAACCTGAACGCGCTGGAGTACGAGCGCATCGAGGCGATGCTCGGCCGGGCCCCGACCCTCGCCGAGCTCGGCGTGTTCTCCGCCCTCTGGTCGGAGCATTGCTCCTACAAGCACTCGAAGCCGGTGCTCCGGACCTTCCCCACCACCGGGCCGCGGGTGCTCCAGGGCCCCGGCGAGAACGCCGGCGTGCTGCGGCTGGAGGACGGCTGGGCCGTGGCCTTCAAGATCGAGTCGCACAACCACCCCTCCGCCGTGGAGCCGTACCAGGGCGCCGCCACCGGGGTGGGCGGCATCCTCCGCGACGTCTTCACGATGGGCGCCCGGCCGGTGGCGGTGCTCAACAGCCTCCGCTTCGGCCCGCTGGACGACGCGCGGAACCGGTACCTCTTCGCGGGGGTGGTGAAGGGGGTGGGCGATTACGGGAACTGCGTCGGCGTCCCCACCCTCGGCGGCGAGGTGAACTTCGCCCCCGGCTACACCGGGAACCCGCTGGTCAACGCGATGGCGGTCGGGCTCCTGCGGGAGGTGGAGCTGATGCGCGCGAAGGCCGAGGGCGTGGGGAACGTGCTCCTCACCGTCGGTGCCCGGACCGGGCGTGACGGGATCCACGGCGCCAGCTTCGCGTCCGAGGAGCTCTCCGCGGCGAGCGAGGCCCGCCGGCCCCAGGTCCAGGTGGGCGACCCGTTCACCGAGAAGCTGCTGCTCGAGGCCACGCTGGAACTCATCCAGTCCGGCCTCGCGGTGGCGATCCAGGACATGGGGGCCGCCGGCCTCACCAGCTCGTCCGCGGAGATGGCCGCGCGGGGCGGCGTGGGGGTGGAGATCGATACCGCCCTCGTCCCCACCCGGGAGCCGGGGATGACGCCCTACGAGATCCTGCTCAGCGAGTCGCAGGAGCGGATGCTGGTGGTGGCGGAACCCGGCAAGGTGGCGGCGGTGCGCGCCGCGTGCGCCAAGTGGGAGCTGGACGCGACCCCCATCGGCCGCGTGACCGACGACGGGATGTTCCGGGTGCGGCACGGCGACCTCGTCGTCGCCTGCATCCCCGGGCAGCGCCTGGTGGACGACTGTCCCATCTACGAGCCCGAGGCCCGCGAGGCCCCCGGGGCCGCGGCCCGGCGGGCGGCCCGGCCGGCGTCGGCACCGGTGGACGTGGGCGACGCGCTCGAGCGGCTCCTCGACTGGCCCGACATCGCCAGCAAGCGGTGGGTGCACGAACAGTACGATTCCACCGTCCGCGCCGGGACCGTCCTCGGCCCCGGGGGGGACGCCGGCGTCTTCCACGTGCCCGGCACGAGGATGGGCGTGGCGGTGACCGTCGATTGCAACAGCCGCCTCGTGGCCCTCGACCCGTACGAGGGTGGGAAGCACGTGGTGGCCGAGGCGGCCCGCAATGTCGCGTGCACCGGCGCCGAGCCACTCGGCGTCACCGACTGCCTGAACTTCGGCAATCCCGAGAAGCCGGAGGTGTTCTTCCAGTTCAGGGAAGCGTGCCGCGGGATCGCCGAGGCCTGCCTCGCGTTCGGCACGCCGGTCACCGGCGGCAACGTGAGCCTCTACAACGAGAGCCCGACCGGCGCGGTGGACCCCACGCCCACCATCGGGATGGTGGGTCTGCTCCGCCGCGCCGAGGACCGGGTGCCGAGCCACTTCCGCGAGGCGGGCGACCGCATCGTCGTCCTCGGCCGCACGGCCGGGGCGCTCGGGGGCTCGGCGTACTGGGTGGTGATGCGGGGCTTCGTCGGCGGCGCCCCCGCGCCGGTCGACCTCGACGCGGAACTCCGGCTCCAGCGGATGCTGGTGGCGGGCGCGGCCCGCGGGCTCCTCCGCTCGGCTCACGACTGCAGCGAGGGCGGGCTCGCGGTGGCGGCCGCGGAGGCGGCCATCGGCGGCCCGTATGCCGACGCCGCGCTCGGGGCCACCCTGGACCTCCGCGGGTACGCGCCGGGGGTGCCCGACGACGGACTCCTCTTCGGCGAGGACGGGGCGCGCGCCGTGGTGAGCTGCCGCGCCGGCGACCTCGATGCGCTGCTCGAACTGGCCCGCGAGCAGGGGGTCCCGGCCCTTGACGCGGGCGTCGTGGACGAGCCCGGCGGCGAGTTCGCGATCAGCACGGATGCGGGGCGCCACGGCTGGCCGGCGGGGCGGCTCCGCGAGCTGCACGCCCAGGGGATCCCCCGCCGGATGCGGGCCCCGGGCGAGTGACCTTCGACCCTCGACCCTCGACCTTCGACCCTCGGCCCATCCGGCCGGGGGAGACGGATACGGTAGCGACGACATGTGCGGTGTGATCGGCGTCTCGGGCGTGCCGGAAGCGGCACGGATCGCGTACCTCGGCCTTTATGCCCTGCAGCACCGGGGGCAGGAGAGCGCCGGCATCGTCGCCATCGGCGAGGACGGCCAGGCCCGTGCGATCCGCGGGATGGGGCTGGTGTCCGACGTCCTCTCCCCGACGGCCCTCGCGGGCCTCGGCGGCGACACCGCCATCGGCCACACCCGGTACTCGACCGCCGGCAGCTCGGTGCTCGCCAACGCCCAGCCCCAGCTGGTCAACTACCTGCACGGGCCCCTCGCCATCGCCCACAACGGCAACCTCGTCAACGCGATGGCCATCAAGGAGCGGCTGG
This sequence comes from uncultured Gemmatimonadales bacterium, assembly GCA_963717315.1. Lineage (GTDB taxonomy): Bacteria > Gemmatimonadota > Gemmatimonadetes > Gemmatimonadales > GWC2-71-9 > JAICEH01. Next base: position 4,892 of record CAVQWA010000061.1, on the reverse strand, counting down.
TGGCCGAGGGGAGCATCTTCACCTCCTCGAGCGACACCGAGGTGCTGGTGCACCTCATCGCCCGCTCGAAGCAGCCCACTCCCGAGGCCCAGATCCGCGAGGCGCTGGAGGCGGTGGAGGGGGCCTACACCATCGTCATCTCGGTCGGGCGGGAGGTGTATGCGGCGGTGGACGGCCGGGGCTTCCGGCCGCTGGTACTGGGCCGGCTCGGCGGCGGAGTGGTGGCCGCCTCGGAGACCTGCGCGCTCGATCTGGTCGGGGCCACCGTGATCCGCGAGCTCCAGCCGGGCGACTTCGTGCGGCTGGTGGATGGACGGGTCGAGGACCTGGCTCCCCTCGGCCGCCGGCCGGTGAGCCGCTGCGTCTTCGAGCTGGTCTACTTTGCCCGGCCCGACAGCACCGTCTTCGGCGAGAGCGTGGACCGGGTGCGCCGGGATCTCGGCCGGGAACTGGCCCGCGAACACCCCGTGGCCGACGCCGACGTGGTGTTCTCGGTGCCCGACAGCTCCAACGCGATGGCCCTCGGCTTCGCCGACGTCTCCGGCGTGAAGCTGGAGCACGGCCTCATCCGGAACCACTATGTCGGGCGCACCTTCATCAACCCGACGCAGGCCCTCCGGGTGGCGAAGGTCAAGATCAAGTTCAACCCGGTGCGGGACGTCATCGCCGGGAAGTCGGTGGTGGTGGTGGACGACTCCCTTGTCCGGGGCACCACCAGCTTGGGCCTGGTGCAGATGATCCGCGGCGCCGGCGCGCGCGAGGTGCACCTCCGGCTCGCCTCGCCGCCGATCACCGGCCCGTGCCACTACGGGATCGACACCCCGACGCGGGGCGAACTCATCGGCGCCACCCATTCGGTGGAGGAGATCCGCGCCTACCTCGGCGTGGACACCCTCGGCTACCTGAGCCTCGAGGGGATGCTGCGTGCCGCGGGGTCGAGGAACTCCTGGTGTCACGCCTGCTTCTCGGGTGCCTATCCCACGCCCGAGCCCGACGACTTCGCCCGGTGGCGACACGCCACCCCGCTCGTGGAGACCCCCGCATGACCGCGACGACCACCCCGCTGGTCTACTTCTTCGGCCAGGGCCGCGCCGACGGCTCCGCCGCGATGAAGGACGTGCTCGGGGGCAAGGGCGCCGGCCTCGCCGAGATGACGAACCTCGGCATCAGCGTGCCGCCCGGCTTCACCATCGCCTCCACCCTGTGCATCGCCTACCTCCGGGGGCACTCCTTTCCCCCGCGGCTCCGGCACGAGGTGGACGCCGCGCTCCAGCGGCTCGAGGCGGCCACCGGCAAGGCGTTCGGCGGCCGGGAGAACCCGCTCCTGGTGTCGGTCCGATCCGGGGCGGCGGTCTCGATGCCTGGCATGATGGAGACCATCCTCAACCTCGGGCTCAACGACGGGACGGTGGAAGGCCTGGCGCGGCTGAGCGGCAACCCGGCGTTCGCCTGGGACAGCTACCGGCGGTTCGTGCAGATGTACGCCGCCGTCGTCTTCGGCCTTCCCAAGCGGCCGTTCGACGACCTCCTGGAGGCGGCGAAGCGCCGGACCGGGGTGACCCGCGAGATCGACCTGCCGCTCGAGGTGCTCCAGGCGGTGGTGCGCGACTTCAAGCACCTCGCCGAGAAGGAGTCGGGGAAGCCCTTCCCCAACGACCCGACCGACCAGCTCTGGGGCGCCATCGCCGCGGTGTTCGAGAGCTGGAACACCAAGCGCGCCATCGACTACCGGAAGCTGCACGACATCCCGGATGCGATGGGCACGGCGGTGAACATCGTCACGATGGTGTACGGCAACCTCGGCGAGGACTCGGGCACCGGCGTCGCGTTCACCCGCGACCCGTCCACCGGGGAGCGGCGGCTCTACGGAGAATACCTGCTCAACGCCCAGGGGGAGGACGTCGTCTCCGGCATCCGGACGCCCCACCCGGTCGAGGACCTGCGCCAGGCGATGCCGGAGGCCTACACCGAGCTCGACCGCATGGCGCGGGTGCTGGAGCGGCACTTCCGCGACCTGCAGGACATGGAGTTCACCATCGAGCGCGGTCGCCTCTACATGCTGCAGACCCGGCGCGGCCAGCGCACGGGACACGCCGCCGTGCGCTGTGCCGTCGAGATGGTGGAGGAGGGGCTGATCAGCGAGGAGGAGGCGGTCGCCCGCATTCCCCCCAACGACCTGAACCAGCTGCTCCATCCCACCATTGACGGGGCCGCGGAGCTCGACCTGCTCGCCACCGGCCTCCCGGCGTCCCCGGGCGCGGCGTCGGGCACGGTGGTCTTCGAGGCTGACCGCGCCGAGGAGCTGGGCCGGAAGGGCGAGGCCGTCATCCTGGTGCGCCGGGAGACCAGCCCGGAGGACTTCCACGGGATGGTCCTGGCCAAGGCCATCCTCACCGCCCGGGGCGGGATGACCTCGCACGCCGCGGTGGTGGCCCGGGGGATGGGCAAGCCCTGCGTGGCGGGGGCGCAGGCGATCACGGTGGACGAGGCTGCCGGCGTCCTGTCCGTGGACGGCCGCACCCTCCGCGAGGGGGACTGGATCACGGTGGACGGCGCCACGGGCCGCGTCTTCGCCGGCCGGGCCGCGCTCAAGCCGCCCGAGCTCTCCGGGCAGTTCACCCGGCTGATGGGCTGGGCCGACCGGATGCGGACGCTCCGGGTCCGGGTCAATGCCGACACCCCGGCCGACGCCCACCGCGGCCGCGACTTCGGCGCCGAGGGCATCGGCCTGTGCCGCACCGAGCACATGTTCTTCGAGGGCGGCCGGCTCGGCGTGATGCGGGAGATGATCCTCGCCACCGACGTGGCGGGACGGGAGCGGGCACTCGCGAAGCTGCTGCCGATGCAGCGCAACGATTTCGAGGCGATCTTCCGCGCGATGGAGGGCTTCCCCGTCACCATCCGCCTCCTCGACCCGCCGCTGCACGAGTTCCTCCCCAAGGACGAGGAGGAGCTCCAGGACTTCGCGCGCGAGGCGGGCCGCGACCCGGCCGAAATCCGCCGCGCCATCCACGCGCTGGCGGAAGCCAACCCCATGCTCGGGCTCCGCGGCTGCCGACTGGGCATCGTGCACCCCGAGATCACCGTGATGCAGGCGCGGGCCATCTTCGAGGCCGCCTGCGCGGTGGCCGAGCGGAAGGGCCGGGTGCAGCCCGAGGTGATGATCCCCCTCATCGCCACCGTGGTCGAGTTCCGGAAGCAGGCGCTCATCATCCGCCAGGTGGCCGAGGAGGTCTTCCGCGAACGGCAGATCACCGTGCCCTACCTGCTCGGCACGATGATCGAGCTGCCCCGCGCGGCGCTCACCGCCGACGAGATCGCCCGGGAGGCGCAGTTCTTCTCGTTCGGCACCAATGACCTGACCCAGACCACCTGGGGGCTCTCGCGGGACGACGCCGGCCGCTTCCTGCCCACCTACCTGCAGGACGGCATCATCGACGACGACCCGTTCCAGGTGCTCGACCAGGCCGGGGTAGGCAAGCTGGTGGAGATGGGCTGCGAGCTGGGCCGGCGCACCCGGCAGGACCTCAAGATCGGCATCTGCGGCGAGCACGGCGGCGAGCCGGCCTCGGTGGCGTTCTGTGACCGGCTGGGGATGAACTACGTCTCCTGCTCGCCGTTCCGCGTGCCGATCGCGCGGCTCGCCGCGGCCCAGTCGGCGCTGGCGTCGCGGGGGACGATGGACCGCACCCGGGCCACCGTATGACCGCCCCGCTTGTCGGCATCGTGATGGGGTCGGACTCCGACTGGCCCACCCTGCAGCACGCGGCGGCGGTGCTCCGGGACCTCGGCGTGCCCTATGAAGCGAAGGTGGTCTCGGCGCACCGGACGCCGGACCTGCTCTACCGCTACGCCGAGGAGGCGGAAGGCCGGGGGCTCCGGGCGATCATCGCCGGGGCGGGCGGCGCCGCGCACCTTCCCGGGATGCTCGCCGCCAAGACCCCGGTGCCGGTGCTCGGGGTGCCGGTCGAGTCGAAGCAGCTCAAGGGCCTCGACTCGCTCCTCTCCATCGTGCAGATGCCGGGCGGCGTGCCGGTGGCCACGTTCGCGATCGGGCCGGCGGGTGCCAAGAACGCCGGGCTCTTCGCCGTCGCGATGCTGGCCGCCGCCGACGCGGCGCTCGCCGGCCGGCTCCGCACCTTCCGCGAGGCCCAGACCGAAAAGATCCTCGGCACCACCCTCCCCGACCCCGAATGATCCTGCCCGGCGCCACCCTCGGCCTCCTCGGCGGCGGGCAGCTGGGGCGGATGTTCACCATCCGCGCCCGCGAGATGGGCTACCGGGTGACGGTGCTCGACCCCGACCCGCTGAGCCCCGCGGGCCAGGTGGCCGACCGGCACCTCCAGTCGGCGTACGCCGACCCCGCCGCGCTCGACGAGCTCGCGCGCACCTGCGCGGCCGTCACCACCGAGTTCGAGAACGTGCCGGCGCAAGCCCTGCAGTCGCTCGCGGCGCGGGTCACGGTGCGGCCACCGGTCCACGCGGTCGCGATCGCGCAGGACCGCATCGCGGAGAAATCCTTCCTCCGGGACCGCGGCTTCCCCACCGCCCCCTTCCGCGCCGTGGCCCGCGCGGAGGACCTTGCCGCGGCCTTCGAAGCCGTCGGTGCCCCCGCCCTCCTCAAGACCAGCCGGCTCGGCTATGACGGGAAGGGCCAGGCCCCCATCGGCTGCAGCGCCCACCTGGAGCACGCCTTCGCCCGGTTCGGCGCGGTGCCCTGCGTGCTCGAACGGCGACTCGACCTCGAGGCCGAGCTGTCGGTGGTGCTGGCCCGCGGCGGCGACGGTGAGCTCCGCCCCTTCCCCGTGGCGGAGAACACCCACCGCGAGGGCATCCTCGAGACCACGGTGGTGCCGGCCACGGTGCCGGCGCGGCTGGCTGCCGACGCGCTC
>CAVQWA010000060.1:0-8416 GCA_963717315.1 uncultured Gemmatimonadales bacterium | reverse complement strand
CTCCGGCTCGTGCCCGCCGGCACCACGGTGCTCGATGCCGCCACGCTCCGTGCCGGGCGCCCCACGGCCGCGCTGGAGGAGGCGCTGCGGCTCGTCCCCGGCCTCCACGCGGTCAATCCCGGCAATCCCGCGATCGACGAGCGGCTCTCGGTGCGCGGCTTCGGCGCGCGCTCCAGCTTCGGGGTGCGCGGGGTGCAGGTGATCCTCGACGGCGTGCCCCAGACCCTCCCGGACGGCCAGGGAGTGCTCACCGAGGTGGACCTCGCCGAGGCGGAGCGGATCGAGGTGATCCGGGGGGGAACGTCGGCGCTGTACGGGAATGCGGGCGGGGGAGCGATTGCGGTGGAGACAGGACGGATGGACGGATCGCCGGATGGACGGGTGGGCGGCTCGGTGGCTGGTGGAGGAAGTGGGTTCGCGAAGATGGTGCTGGATGCGGCCGTGCCGGCGGGGTCGGGGGCGCTCACCGCCGGGGGGTCGTGGATGCGGGGTGACGGGTGGCGCGACCACAGCGAGTCGGAGACCCGGCGGGCGCGGCTCGGCTGGGCGATGCCGCTCGGTGGTGCCACCGACCTGCGGCTCAGCCTGCGGTGGACCGACCAGCCCCGGTCGGAGAACCCGGGTGCCCTGACCGCCGCGGAGTTCGCGGCCGACCCCGGCCAGGCGGCGCCGGCCAACCTCGCCGCGGATGCGCGGAAGGCGGTGGAGCAGTGGGCGGGGTCGGCGGTGGTTACTCGGCGGCTCGGGCGGGCGACGGACGGTCGGACAGTCGGACAGTCGGACGGTCGGGTCCGGGTCGCGGTGTTCGGTGCGCTGCGCGACGTCGAGAACCCGCTGGCCTTCGGGACGATCCTGCTCGACCGCGCGAGCGGCGGGATCCGGAGCGAGCTGACCCTGCCGCTCGGCGGGCGGATGGCGCCGCTCCTCACCGCGGGGTTCGACGCGCAGTGGGCGCGGGACGACCGGCAGAACCTCTCTCCCGACGGCGCCTCGGTGACGCTCGACCAGCTCGACCGGACCCGGGAGATCGGGCCCTTCGCGCTGGCGCGCTTCGCTCCCGTGCCCGGCTGGGTGGTGAGCGCCGGGCTCCGCCACGACAACGTCCGCTTCGACGTGGACGACCGCCTGCTGGACGACGGCGACGACTCGGGCGGCCGGACGATGGCGCGGCTGGTACCGTCGCTGGGCATCGTATGGGCCCGCGGCGCCGGCTTCGAGCCCTACGCGGGCGTCCGCGGCTCGTTCGAGACGCCCACCACCACCGAGCTCGCCAACCGGCCCGACGGCACCGGCGGCCTCAACCCCGACCTCGGCCCGCAGACCGCCACGCACTGGGAGGTCGGCGCGCGGGGGCGGTCCCCACGGATCGACTGGGAAGCCGCGCTCTTCATTGCGGAGGTGGACGACCAGCTGGTGCCCTTCGAGGACCCGGTGGTGCCGGGCCGGCGCTTCTTCCGGAACGCGGGACGGTCGCGGCACCGGGGCGCCGAGGCGGGCGTCACCTGGCGCCCCGCGGCGGCGGTCACCCTCCGGGGCGCCTACACCCTCGCCGACTTCGAGTACGTGGACTACGAGGTGGACGGGGTCCGGTACGACGGGAACAGGGTGCCGGGCGTGCCCGGCCACTTCCTCGTCGCCGCGGCGGAGCTCCGGCTGGGGAACGGCCTCGGTGCCGCGCTGGAGCAGGCGGTGGCCGGCCGGGTCGAGGCGGACGACGCGAATTCCGCGCACGCCGACGGCTGGACTTCCACCGACCTGCGGCTCTGGTGGAACGTCCGCACGGCCCGCGGCACGTTCCGGCCCTTCGTGGCGGTGCGGAACCTCCTCGACCGCACCTACGCCGGCTCGGTGGTGGTGAACGCGGCGGGCGGGCGGTTCCACGAGCCGGCCGCGCGGCGGTGGCTCTCCGTGGGCCTGGCCCTCGACTGATCCCGCGCGCCCGTGCGGCACGCCCGCGCGCGGCGTAGATTGGCGGGATGCGCATCCCATACCTGTCCGGCGCGGCGCTCGCGCTGCTCCTCCCGCTCGCCCAGCCGCTCCAGGGCCAGGCCGAGTTCCGCGACCGCGTCGAGATCCGGCGCACCGCGCACGGCGTCCCCCACATCCTCGCGGAGGACTTCGGCGCGCTCGGCTACGGCCTCGCCTGGGCCCAGCTCGAGGACCACGGCCAGCGGATCATCCTCAACCTGGTGCGGGCCCGCGGCGAGCTGGCCGGGATCTTCGGCCGCGACTCGCTGGAGTCGGACTTCGCCTTCCAGGAGTCGCACGCCCGCGCGGTGGAGACGTACCACCTGCTGGACGCGGACCTGCGCCACGTCTTCGAGGGGTGGTCCGCGGCGGCGAACCGGTGGGTGGAGACCCACGCCGGCGAGTACGCCGCGTGGCGGCTCGGGTCGTTCACGCCGCAGGACGCCGCCGCGCTCTGGACCGACGAGACGGTGGAGCCCGCGACCCGCACCTTCCTGCGCGCGCTCGAGCGCCGGAAGCAGGGGGAGGGGAGCGAGGAGGTCCGGAAGGACAACATCGGCTCGAACGCGTGGGCCTTCGCGCCGAGCCGCACCACCTCCGGCCGCGCCATCCTGCTCCGGAACCCGCACCTGAGCTGGCGCGACTTCTGGTACGGCAACTACTACGAGGCGCACATCACCGTCCCGGGCAAGGTCAACTTCTACGGCGACTTCCGGGTCGGCTTCCCGCTCTACTTCAACGGCGGCTTCAACGACCAGCTCGGCTGGGCCACCACGAACAACGCGCCGGACCTCGAGGAGGTCTACGCGCTCGACCTCGACCCCCGGCGGCCCGACCACGTGCTCTTCGACGGCGCGTCGCTGCCGCTCGAGCGGGTGATCCTCCGGGCGTCGTGGCGGAACGGCGACGCGCTCACGTCGGAGAGCCGCGCGGTGTGGCGGACGCCGATCGGGCCGGTGCTCGCGCGCCGGGACGGGAAGGCCTACGTGCTCAAGTCGCCGGGGTGGAACGAGTACCGGAAGGCGGAGCAGTTCCTCCGGATGATGCGGGCGCGGAGCCTGGCGGAGTGGAAGGCCGCGGTGGCGATGCGGGCGCACACCGAGTCGAACCTGACCTACGCCGACCGCGCGGGGAACATCTTCTACTTCTGGAATGCCGCGCTGCCGCGCCGGCCGCACCCGTCGGGCGGCGACACGGCGGCGGTGCCGGCGCGCACCACCGACGACATCTGGACCACGCTCTACGAGCCGGAGGCGCTGCCCCAGCTCCTCGACCCGCGCACCGGCTACCTGCAGAACGCGAACGACCCCTATCACTTCACCAACCTCGAGTCGGTCATCGACTCCGCGAAGTTCCCGCCGCCCGACTTCCCCTCGCCCGACCTCCGGCTCCGGAGCCAGCTCTCGCTGGCGCTCATCGCGAGCCAGCGGAAGGTGAGCCTCGACGACGTGGTCCGGCTCAAGCACTCGCCGCGGATGCTCGGGGCCGAGCGGTTCGCGGACGACCTGATCGCGGCGGTGCGGGCGACGAACCCGTCGGGCGACGTGGCCGACGGCCTGGCCGCGATCGAGGCCTGGGACCGCACCGCCAGCGCCGACGCGCGCGGGGCGCTGGTCTTCACCGAGTGGTTCGACCTCTACCTGCAGGGCAGCGGCGCCCGCGGTGCCGAGCGGTGGCGGAAGGCCTGGGCCACGCCGTGGAGCCCGGCGCGGCCGGTCACGACGCCGGACGGCCTGGCGGACCCGGCGCGCGCGGCGGAGGACTTCGCGAAGGCGGTGGCCGCGGTGAAGCAGCGGCACGGCCGCGTGGACCCGGCGTGGGGCGAGGTGGTGCGGGTGCGCCGGGGGGACGTGGACGTGCCGGTGATGGGGTGCCCGGGCCTCTACGGCTGCTTCCGGGTGCTCGGGGTCCGGCCCAGCGGGGACGGGAAGTTCGAGGTGGCGGGCGGCGACGGCTGGGTGCTGGCGGTGGAGTTCGGGAAGGACGGCCCGCGGGCGCGGTCCATCCTGGCCTACGGCGCGAGCAGCCGGCCGGACTCGCCGTGGTTCAGCGACCAGGCGGCGATGTACGCGCGGGGGGAGCTCAAGCCGGTGCGGTTCAGCGAGCGGGAGATTGCGGGAGACGTGGTGAAGAAGTATCGGCCGGAGTAACTGCGTTCACCGCAGAGGCGCAGAGGGCGCAGGGGACCACCACCCAGGCAGTTCCCTGCGCCCTCTGCGCCTCTGCGGTGGACGCAGTTCCTCAGTACCGGTAGTGCTCCGCCTTGTACGGCCCCTGGTTCGCCACCCCGATGTACGCCGCCTGCTCCGGCGTGAGCTCGGTGAGCTTCACGCCCAGCTTCGGCAGGTGGAGCCGGGCCACCTTCTCGTCGAGGTGCTTCGGCAGCACGTACACCTTCTTCTCGTATTCCGCCGCCCGGGTGTGCAGCTCGATCTGGGCCATCACCTGGTTGGTGAAGCTGGCCGACATCACGAAGCTCGGGTGGCCGGTGGCGCAGCCGAGGTTGAGGAGCCGGCCCTCGGCCAGCACCAGCACCGAGTGCCCGTCGGGGAAGACGAACTCGTCATACTGCGGCTTGATGTTCACCCGCTCGACCCCCGGCATCCGCTTGAGGCCGGCCATGTCGATCTCGTTGTCGAAGTGGCCGATGTTGCCGACGATCGCCTTGTCCTTCATCCGCGCCATGTGGCGCACGGTCACGACGTCGCGATTGCCGGTGGCGGTGATGAAGACGTCGGCCGCCTCCACCACGTCCTCCAGCGTCCGCACCTCGTACCCCTCCATCGCCGCCTGCAGGGCGCAGATCGGGTCGATCTCGGTGACGATCACCCGCGCGCCCTGCCCCCGGAGCGCCTGGGCGCAGCCCTTGCCCACCTCGCCGAAGCCGCAGACCACCGCGACCTTCCCGGCGAGCATCACGTCGGTGGCGCGGTTGAGCCCGTCGATCACCGAGTGCCGGCAGCCGTAGATGTTGTCGAACTTCGACTTGGTGACCGAGTCGTTGACGTTGATGGCGGGGAAGAGGAGCGTCCCGTCCCGCATCATCTCGTAGAGCCGGTGGACGCCGGTGGTGGTCTCCTCGGAGACGCCGCGGATGCCCGCCGCCACCCGGGTCCAGCGCCTCGGGTCGGCCGCCAGCGAGCGCCGGAGCACGTCGAGGATCACGCCCCACTCCTCGGGGTCGTTCGCCGCGTCGAAGGCCGGCACCCGGCCGGCGCGCTCGAACTCGGCGCCCTTGTGCACCAGCAGGGTCGCGTCGCCGCCGTCGTCGAGCAGCAGGGTCGGCCCGCCGCCGTCCGGCCACGTCAGCGCCTCCTCGGTGCACCACCAGTACTCCTCCAGCGTCTCGCCCTTCCAGGCGAAGACCGGCGTGCCGCGCGGCCCGTCCGCCGTGCCGTCCCGGCCCACCACCACCGCGGCGGCGGCGCTGTCCTGGGTGGAGAAGATGTTGCAGCTCACCCAGCGCACGTCGGCGCCGAGCTCGACCAGGGTCTCGATCAGCACGGCGGTCTGCACCGTCATGTGGAGCGAGCCCATGATCCGCGCACCGGCGAGCGGCGCCTTGCCGGCGTACTCCGCGCGGAGCGCCATCAGGCCGGGCATCTCGTGCTCGGCGAGGCGGATCTCCTTGCGCCCGAACTCGGCGAGCGCGAGGTCCCGCACCCTGAACGGCTCGCGGCCGGCCTCGCGGGCCCGGTCGAAGGGGTGGAGCGCGGTGGCGTTCGACATGGATTGATCCCTTGATTGATGGTCCCGGGTCACGAGCCGCGAGTCGCAAGTCGTGAGTGGCGCTTCCCTCTCCCGTCTCCCCTCTCCCCTCTCCCCCTCTTCACCCCGTCGGCCACGAACAGCAGCGGCCCCGTCGCCGCCGGGTCCGGGGGGACGGGGCGCCAGCGGCCCTCGAGGCCGGCGGCGGCGAACCAGCCCTGCACCGTCGGTTCGCCGAAGCCGAGCCAGCGGTGGCCGAGCGTCTGCCGGTACTCCGCGCGATCGTGCGGGCGGAGGTCGAGCACCAGCAGCCGGCCGCCGGGGCGGAGCGCCCGCGCCGCCTCGGCGATTGCGCGGCCGGGGTCCTCGACGTAGCTGAGCGCCAGCGTGAGGACCGCGAGGTCGAGCTCGCCGTCGGCCACCGGGAGTGCCTCGAGGTCGCCCTCGCGGAGCTCCACGTTCCGCGCGCCGGCCAGGCGTGCCCGCGCCACCTCGAGCATCTCCGGCGCCCCGTCCACGCCGACCACCCGGCGCACGAACGGCGCGGCCGCGAGCCCGAAGTGGCCGGTGCCGCAGCCGAGGTCGCCCACCACCGCCTCGGGCGGGAGGAGTCCGAGGAGCGGCAGCAGCTCCGCGCGGCCGCCGAAGAGCTCGCCGCGGAGTGCGTCCCAGCGCCCCGCCGCCCCGGCGAAGAACCCGCTGCGGGAGCGCCGCCCGGCCACCACGTGCCGCACCCGCTCGGCGTCCCGCCGCGCTGGCGCGGACCCCGCGACTTCCCCCCGGACCAGCTGCCACAGCTCGCCGAGCCCCGGCGGGAGCGCGGCGGGGTCGGCGCGGTAGAGCCGGCTCGTTCCCTCCGCCCGGCTGGTGACCCAGCCGCCGTCCAGCAGCGCGCGCAGGTGCCGGCTCACCGTGGACTGCGGGAGCTGCATCGCCTCGGCGAGGTCGCCGACGGCGAGCTCCCGCGGCTCGAGCAGCAGGAGCAGCCGCCCGCGAACCGGGTCCGCGAGCACCGGGAGCTGGTTGACGAGCGAGGGGGCCGACATTGCATCCAAATATGTGGATGAAGGGATAGATAGGCAACCCCCGCGCCCCGCCGGGAGGGGCGCGCGTGCCGTCCTGCAACCCGCACCCCGCCGGGCGAACCCGCGGCCCGCCCCCTGCGTATGATTTGTGATGAGGCAGGCGTCGCCCGTGACGCCGCCCGCCCCCAGGTCCGCACCGCTCCGGGAGTTCCGCCGATGCCCCGCTTTCCTCGCGCCCGCCTCGCACTCGCACTCGTTCCCTTCCTCGCCGCCGCGGTCCTCCTCGGCGCCCGGCAATTCGCCACGGCGCCGGAGCCGGTGGATGGCGCCCGGCTCTTCCGGCAGGTGTTCGAGCGGGTGGCCCGCGAGGGGCTCGGCGCGCAGTCGGAGGACACGCTGTTCGAGCGCGCCGCTCGCGGCCTGCTCCAGGGGATCGACGACCCCTACGCCGAGCTCTTCTCGCCGGAGCAGCTCGGGTCGTTCCAGCGGAACACGATGCGGAACGACTACGCCGGCGTGGGCATGCAGATCGAGGCGCAGCCGGGGCGGACGGTGGTGGCGGCGGTGTTCCCCGGCTCCCCCGCGGAGCAGGGCGGGGTGCTGCCCGGCGACCGGATCGTGGCGGTCAACGACTCCACGGTGAAGGGCCGGGGGCTCTCCGAGGTGTCGGGCCGGCTGCTCGGCGTGGCCGGCACCACCGTGCGCGTGACGTTCGAGCGCGCGGGCGTGGCCGAGCCGATCGCGATGACCTTCACCCGGGCGCGGATCCACGTGCCGTCGGTGCCGTACGCGCTGATGCTCGACGGCGGGGTCGGCTACGTCCCGCTCCCCCGGTTCAACAACACCTCCGCCGCGGAAGTCGAGGCGGCGTTCCGCGACCTCGAGCGGCGCGGGGCGAAGTCGTACGTGCTGGACCTCAGGCGCAACCTGGGCGGCGTGCTGGAGCAGGCGGCGGACATCTCCGCGCGCCCGGAACGTTGGCTTCGGCCAGGATCAGGTCCTTCGCCGCTTGCGACCAGGTGCGCCGCGTTCTCGCAGGGCTTGCTTCCAGCGCATCCAAAACATGAAACGTTCTTTGCCCAGACATGTGCTCAGACTTATGATGATCACACCGGTAGAATCCCCGGACATCCCCATCATCGTCGTCCAAGACCTGCTGCGCTACACGGGAGCCGTTGGACGCTTACGAGCAAGCCGCTCGCGACGCGCGCTTTTCGTAGCGCCGTAGCGAGCGAGTTGCGATCCCCTGCGCCAATCAGCCCCGCGACATAGACCGGGCACATCCGCGCCCGCGTCTTGTGTCGAAGAGCGCTGATAGAAGGCGCCAGCCACCGCTCGAGATCGGACTTCCAGCTCTCGTCCATGGTCGGCCCTCCAAAACGCCGACCAGCCATGAATTACGCAAAGTGATCCGAGGGAATCCCAAAAATGCCCGACCCTTCAACAATCTGCCAAAGTAGTGCTAGATTGAGAGCAACGTCGATGACGGTGTGTACATCACGCATACCTCCTACAGCGCATCGCTTGGCACCATGAGGACTTGCGGTTCGATGGAGAATGCTTGAGGAATGTTCAGTGTTCGAAATGGTAGATTGGGTTGTATGAATTTGTCCAACCACCATACTTTACCATCTTGTCCTGCGGGAATAGTAATCACCATCACTTTGTTATTATCACGGCCAGCAAGACCTGAACTGAAAAGTCGAGCAGACATA
>CAVQWA010000059.1:0-36620 GCA_963717315.1 uncultured Gemmatimonadales bacterium | reverse complement strand
CGTCCACCCACGGGGTGTTCGAGGACGCCATCCGCGAGATCTGCACCGTGGTGCACGAGCATGGCGGGCAGGTGTACATGGACGGGGCCAACATGAATGCGCAGGTCGGACTCTGCCGCCCGGGAGACATCGGCGCGGACGTCTGCCACCTGAACCTCCACAAGACTTTCTGCATCCCGCACGGCGGCGGCGGGCCGGGAATGGGGCCGATCTGCGTGGCGAAGCACCTCGCCCCGCACCTCCCCGACCACCCCGTCGTCCCGCTCGGGCACGCCGCGAGCTGTGGGACCGTCTCCGCCGCCCCGTGGGGCAGCCCGTCGATCCTCCCGATCTCGTGGGCGTACGTCGCGATGATGGGGCCCGAGGGCCTCGCCGAGGCGACGAAGGTCGCGATCCTCAACGCCAACTACGTCGCAAGGCGGCTGGAGGGCCACTATGGCCTGCTCTACAGCGGGCACCGGGGCCTCGTGGCCCACGAGTGCATCCTCGACACCCGGCCGTTCAAGCAGTCGGCCGGCGTGGAGGTCGAGGACATCGCCAAGCGGATCATCGACTACAGCTTCCACCCGCCGACGGTCTCGTTCCCGGTGGCCGGGACCCTGATGGTCGAGCCGACCGAGAGCGAGCCCAAGGGGGAGCTGGACCGCTTCTGCGACGCGCTGATCGCGATCCGCGAGGAGATCCGCGAGGTGGAGACCGGGGTGGCCGAGCGCGGCGACAACCTCCTGGCGCACGCGCCGCACACGTTGCAGCAGGTGGCCGCGGACCGGTGGGAGCGGCCCTACGGGCGGGAGCGCGCCGGCTTCCCGAGCCCGGAGACCCGGCGGCACAAGGTGTGGCCCACGGTGAGTCGGATCGATGGCGCGTATGGCGACCGCAACCTCGTCTGCGTCTGCCCCCCGATGGAGGAGCATGAGCCGGTCGGGGCCTGACGCCCCGGTCCGCTGGCACCTCCTCCGCGAGCCCGACGGCCGCCCCGGATGGCGCCAGATGGCCGCCGACCGCGCCCTCCTGGACCTCGCCGTCCGGGAGGGCGTGGTCGTCCTCCGGCTCTACCGCTGGGATCCCTCCTGCCTCTCATTCGGCGCGCACGAGCCCGCGGCGCGCCGCTACGACCGCGAGCGCATTGCCGCCCTCGGCCTGGACACCGTGCGCCGCCCCACCGGCGGGCGGGCGGTGTGGCACGCGCGGGAGCTCACCTACGCGGTGGTGGGCCCCGAGCGGGTGTTCGGCGAGCTGCGCGAGGCGTACCTGACCATCCACCGGATCCTGGCCGACGCCCTCCGCCGGCTGGGCGCGACGCCCGACCTCGCGCCCGACCCGGAGCGCGCCGCGCCCCTCGATGCCGGCCCCTGTTTCGCGCGACCCGCGGGCGGCGAGGTCCTGGTGAGCGGCAGCAAGGTGGTGGGGAGCGCGCAGGTCCGGCTGGGCGACGGCTTCCTGCAGCACGGCTCCATCCTGCTCGAGGACGACCAGGCGCTCGTCGGCACGGTGGAGCGCGAGCCCACTGCCCCCGGCGGCGGGACGCCGCTGGCCCGGGCGCTCGACCGGCCGGTGGGCTGGGCCGATGCGGCCGCCGCGGTGACCGACGCGTTCGCCGGTTGGGCGGGGGGGGCGCCGGTGCCGTGGAGCGGCGCGACCCACGAGGCCTTCCTGGCCGCGGCCGCGGCGCACGAGCCGCAGTTCCGCAGCCCGGAGTGGACCTGGCGGCGCTGAGGCTTCGCCGTCCCGCCCGGCGTGTCTTATATATGGAGCGTCCCCGCCACCGGAGCACCACCCGAATGTCCCGAGCCCGTTCGCCGCTCGTGATGCCCCTTCTCGCCCTCGCTGCGTTCGCCCTGCTCGCACTCCTCCCGCCCGGTGCCCTGGCGGCCCAGCGGGGCGTGCCCGGTGCCATCGTGATCATCATCGGCCGGGACCCGGTCACGCCGATCCCGACGCTCACCCGCACCTCCGCGGACCTCGACGTCGCCAACCAGCTCTTCCTCCGGCTCGCCCGGCTCGCCCCCGGCATCCGCACCTGGGGCGACTCCGGTTTCGCGCCCGAGCTCGCCCGCCGCTGGACCCGCCGGGACTCGCTCACCCTCGCCTTCGACCTCGACCCGCGGGCGCGATGGCACGACGGCCGGCCGGTGGTCGCGAACGACGTCGTCACCACCCTCGACCGCGCCCGGGACCCCGCCACCGGCGGGCGGTACGCGGCCCTGCTCTCCGAGGTCGCCGAGGTGCGCGCCGAGGGCGCGCGGCGGGTCGTGATCCGCTTCCGGCGGCCCTACGCCGAACAGCTCTACGACGCGGTGTACCACGTCCCGCCGTTGCCGGCCCACCTCGTGGCGACGATCCCGGCGGAGAGCCTCGCCGCCTCCCGCTTCGCCCGGGGGCCGGTCGGCAACGGGCCCTATCGCTGGGTCCGGAGCGTGCCCGGACAGCTCGTCGAGCTCGAGGCGGTGCGCGGCCACTTCCTCGGGACGCCGGGAATCCGACGGGTGGTGTTCCGGGTCGTCCCCGACGCCGACGCACGGCTCAACCTCCTCCTTTCCCGCGACGGCGACGCGCAGGAGGCGGTCTCGCCGCCGGTGGCGAACCTCGAGCGCATCCGGGCCGCCGGGCACCTGCGCGAGGTGCCGGTCGCGAGCGGGCTGCTCGGCTACGTCCTCTTCAACTTCGCCGATCCCACCGACAGCGCCCGAGCACGCCCGCACCCCATCCTCGGCGACGTTCGTGTCCGACGGGCGCTGGTGCAGGCGCTCGACCGGACGCGGATGGTGCGCTCGGTCTTCGGTCCGTACGCCGCAGTCCCCGAAGGCCCGACCAGCCAGCTCTGGTGGATCCGCTCCCTCGCGCCCCCCACCCTCCCGGTGGACACCGCCGGCGCGCGGCGGCTCCTTGCCGCGGCGGGATGGCGCGACTCCGACGGCGACGGCGTGCTGGACCGGGGCGGGCGCCCGTTCGTGCTCCGGTTCAACGTCCCCGCCCCGAGCCCCCCGCGGCGCCTGATCGCGCTGCAGATGCAGGAGCAGCTCCGGCCGCTCGGCGTGCGGCTGGACCTGCAGATCGTCGAAGGAGCGGTGTTCACGGAGCGCCGGAACCGGGGCGACTTCGATCTCGACTTCGGCGGCGCCGTGCAGGACCCGAGCCCGTCCGGCATCGTGAACAGCTGGAGTTGCGCCAACGCCGGCCTGCCCGAAGGGAATGTCGGGCGGTACTGCGATCCGGCGGTGGATTCGCTGGTGAACGCGGCGCGCTTCACGCGGGACGACCCGTCGCCCTACTGGCGCGCGGTGCTCGCCCGGATGCAGGCCGACGCCCCGGCCATCTTCCTCTACGCCCCTGCGACGGTGTTCGCCGTGTCCACGCGCTACCGCGAGGCCGCGCTCCGGCCCGACTCCCCGTGGGGGGACCTCCACCGCTGGTACGTGGACCCGGCGCGCGCCCTCCCGCGGGACCGCGCCACCCGCTGACGTGACCCGCTGGGTGGCCGGCCGGTTGCTGCAGGGGCTCGTCACGGTGGCGCTCGCCACCGTGCTGGCCTTCGTCCTGATGCGGCTCGCCCCCGGCGATCCCCTTGCGGTGCTGGGGGACGACCGCCCCCTCACCGCCGAGGCCAGGACGCAGCTCCAAGCGCGATACGGGCTGGACCGCCCGGTGGGAGCCCAGTTCGCCGCCTGGGCCTCCGGGCTCGCGCGCGGCGACCTCGGCGTCTCGATCGCGACCGGCCAGTCGGTGACGCGCCTGCTGCTCGATCGGCTCCCCGCGAGCCTCCTCCTCGGCGGCGTCGTGCTCCTCCTCACCTTCGGGCTCGGCATCCCGCTCGGCGTCCTGCAGGCCCGGTATCCCGGCTCCGTGGTGGACCGCCTCCTCGGGGGGCTCTCGCTCACCGCCTGGGCGGTGCCCACCTTCTGGCTCGGCCTCGTGCTCGCGGGCGCCTTCGCGGTGCGCTGGCGGCTCCTCCCCGCCGCCGGCATGACCGACCCGCTGCTCGACCCCACGGCTCCCTGGCCGGCGCGCGCCGCCGACGTGCTGCGGCACCTGGTCCTGCCCGCGGTCACGCTCACGGTGGTGAGCATCGCCGCGGTGATGCGCTACCAGCGGGCGGCGATGCGCCACGCGCTGGAACAACCCTCGGTGCTGGCCGCCCGCGCCCGCGGACTGCCGGAGCGCGCCGTCCTGTGGCGCCACGCGTGGCGCAACGCCCTGGGTCCGGTCATCGCGCTGCTTGGCCTCTGGCTGCCGCTGCTCGTCACCGGCGCCGTCTTCGTCGAGTACGTCTTCGACTGGCCCGGCCTCGGGCAGCTCGCGGCGATGGCGGTGTCGGCCCGGGACTACCCTGTGGTGATGGGCGTGACCCTGCTGGTCGCCGCCGCGACGGTGGCCGGCAACGTGGTGGCCGACGTGCTTCACGCCGCCGCCGATCCCCGGCTCCGCACGTGACCGAGGCCGGAGGCTTCACCCGCGCCATCCGGAGCCCCGGTGCCCGCGCCGGGATGGGGCTGCTGGCGCTGCTCGCCCTCACGGCGCTGGTCGGGCCCTTCCTCCTCCCCGACCCCGCCGCCCAGCCCGACGTGGTGGCCGGCGCCAACCTGCCGCCGAGCGCGGCGCATCCGCTCGGCACCGACCAGCTCAGCCGCGACGTCCTTGCCCGGCTGGCGTCCGGTGCCCGGATTTCCCTCGCCGTGGCCCTGCTCTCGGTGGCCCTCGCGATGACGATCGGCACCCTGGTCGGCCTCACGGCCGGCTATGCCGGGGGATGGGCGGAGGCGATCCTGATGCGGATGGTGGACGCGGGCCTCGCGATCCCGCGGCTCTTCCTCCTGCTCCTCCTCCTGGCCGCCTGGGAGCGGATCCCGCTCTGGGCCCTCGTCGTGATGATCGGGGCGACCGGCTGGTTCGCCACCAGCCGGGTGGTGCGGGCCGAGGTGCGGCGCCTCGCCACCGAGCCGTTCGTGCTCGGCGCCGTGGCGCTGGGGGCGGGGCCGGTGCGGGTCGCGCTCCGTCACCTCCTCCCGAATGCCCTCGGCCCCGTGCTGGTCTCGGCCACCCTGGGCGTGGGCAACGTGATCCTCCTGGAGGCGGGGCTCTCGTTCCTCGGGCTCGGCGTGCAGCCGCCGCTTCCCTCCTGGGGCGCGATGATCTTCGACGCCCGCGAGACGATGCACGCCGCCCCCTGGACCATGCTCGCTCCCGGCGCCGCGATCGTCGTCACGGTGCTGGCCGTCAACCTGGTGGGCGAGGCGCTTCGCCGCGCCGCGGAGTCGGGCGGATGAGCCTGCTCGAGGCGCGGGATCTCGCGGTCGAATTCCCCCGCGGGCGCCGGACCACGGTCCGCCCGGTGGACGGAGTGTCGCTCGCGCTCGCGAAGGGGCAGGCGCTGGCACTCGTCGGGGAGTCGGGCTGCGGGAAGAGCCTCACCGCCCTCGCCCTCCTTGGCCTCGCTCCCGCCCCCGGGAGGATCCTCCGCGGCGCCGTGCTCCTGGGCGGCACCGACCTGCTGGCCCTTCCCGAGCGCCGGCGCCGCGAATTCCGCGGCCGCCGCATCGGGTACGTGCCACAGGAGGCCGGCGGCGCCCTCGACCCCGTGCTCACCGTCGGTGCCCAGCTCGGAGAGGCGCTGCGGGTGCATCGTGCCCGGCGCGGTCCCGACGCCCGCGGCCGGGCCGCGGCCCTCCTGGCCGAGGTCGGCCTGCCCGACCCCGGGACGTCGCTGCACCGGTACCCGCACGAGCTGAGCGGGGGGATGCGTCAGCGCGTCCTCATCGCCCTCGCGCTCGCCGGGGAGCCCGAGGTCCTGATCGCGGACGAGCCCACCACCGCACTCGACGTCACGGTGCAGGCCCAGATCCTCGAGCTCCTCGGGGCGCTGCGGGAGAGCCGAGGGATGGGGCTGCTGCTGGTCACGCACGATCTCGGCCTGGTCGCCGGGCATGCCGACCGGGTGGCGGTGATGTACGCCGGCCGGATCGTCGAGGAGGCCTCCGTCGCCGGCCTCTTCGCCCGGCCGGCCCATCCCTATACCCGCGCGCTCCTTGCCGCGGTGCCACGAGTGGATGGCCCGCCGACGCCACCTGCGCCGATCCCCGGCTCGGTCCCGGACCCTTCGGCGTGGCCGGCCGGCTGCCGGTTCCACCCACGCTGCCCCGACGTCATCGCGCGCTGCCGAGTCGAGTCGCCGTTGCTCGTCCCCCTGGGACGGACGGCGGACGACCTCGGGCCCCACTCCGCAGCCTGCTGGGTGGCGGGGGGTGCGGGATGAACCCGCCCCTGCTGGCGGTTCGCGACCTGGCCGTGCACTACCCCGGGCGTCGCCGGTTTGGGCGGCAGCAGCCGCTGGTACGCGCGGTGGACGGCGTCTCCTTCGATCTCGCTCCCGGCGAGGCACTCGGGCTTGTCGGGGAGTCGGGCTCCGGAAAAAGTACGCTGGGCCGCGCCGTCCTCCGGCTCCAGGCGGCGACGTCCGGCGAGGTCCGGTTCGAGGATCGCGACCTCTCGGCCCTCTCCCGCGAAGACCTCCGGCGGCTCCGGAGGCGGATGCAGCTGATTTTCCAGGATCCCGGAGGAGCGCTCGACCCCCGGATGACGGCGGGCGGGGCCGTCGGCGAGGGGATGCTCATCCATCGCCACGTCCCCGCCGCGGCGATTCCGGCGCGGGTGGCTGCGCTCCTTGCCGAGGTGGGGCTCGACCTCGGCGCAGCGGGCCGGCGCCCGCACCAGTTCTCCGGTGGCCAGCGACAGCGGATCGGGATCGCGCGGGCCCTCGCCGTGGACCCCGCGTTCCTCGTGTGCGACGAGCCGGTGAGTGCGCTCGACGTCTCCATCCGGGCGCAGATCGTCCACATGCTCGGCGAGCTCCGGCAAAGCCGGGGCCTCGCGTTGCTCTTCATCGCGCACGACCTGGCAGTGGTGCGCCAGGTGGCCGCGCGCACCGCCGTGATGTACGCCGGCCGCATCGTCGAGATCGGCGCCACCGAGGAAATCCTCGTCGCCCCGCGGCACCCGTACACGCAGGCATTGAGGAGCGCCGTGCCGGTGGCCGACCCCGCTCCCCGGCCCGGGCGGATCGTCCTCGCTGGCGAGCCGCCAGGCCCATCAGCCACTCCGACTGGCTGCCCCTTCCAGCCCCGGTGCTTCCACCCCGGCCGGGACGCCCGGTGCGTGGCCGAGCGCCCGGCGCTCCGGCCGGTCGGCCCTGTACTCACCGCCTGCCATCACGCGACGTGAAACAGCCAGCCCCCGTCATCCTCGACTGCGCGAGCAGTCTCGTGATCGGCTCCACCCGGTACGGCAGGATCTCGGTCCCCGACGGGCGGCTCGAGATCGGCCGGACCTGGCTGGGGCGCCCCTGGCAGCGAACCGGGCGCAACGCCGCGGCCAGGCCGCTCCTGCTCGCGCCCGCGTTCGACGAACTGGGCGCCTCCCGCGTCGAGCTCAGGACCGATGCGCCCGACGCCGCCTCCCGCGCGGCGATCCGGGCGCTCGGCGCGATCGCGGAAGGCGTCCTCCGCCCGCATGCCAGGACCGCGGCGGGCCGGGTGCGCGACACCGTCCACTACGGGATCCTGCGGGAGGAATGGCCAGCCGTGCGGGAGCGGCTGGGGGAGAGGGGAGAGGGGAGAGGGGAGAGGGGAGAGGGGAGAGGGGGGCGCGGGGTGGCCGGGCCGCCGGGCTATAGCCCGCTTCGCCGCAGCGACTCGAGGTCGGTCTGGACGTGGGTGACGTAGCAGACCGGACAGACGCCGTGGGTGAAATGCGCGTTCGACCGGCCGGAGAGGTACTGCTCCACCGAGAACCAGACGTCGTTGTCGCCCCGGATCCGCTTGCAGTAGGAGCAGATCGGCAGCAATCCCTCGAGTTGGTGGATGCGCGACTGGAGCCCCAGGATTCGGCGGGCGACCCGCAGGCGGGCGTCGAGCTCCCGCGGGTCGCACGGCTTCACCACGAAGTCGTCGGCGCCGGCGCTCATTCCCTGCAGGTAGCTTTCCGTCCCGCTCAGCCCCGAGAGCACGATGAGGTAGGTATAGTGTTCCCGGTCGGCCTGGCGGATCCGTCGGCAGAGCTCGAGCCCGTCCCCGTCGGGCATCAGCCAGTCCGTGACGACGACGGGGTAGTCCTGCTCGTTGAAGAGGGTCCACGCCTCCTCACCGCCACCCGCCGTATCCACCTCGTAGCCGAGGTGGCGGAGCGCGGCCCCGAGGGAGCCGCGGAGGTCGGTATCATCTTCGACGAACAGGATGCGCACGTGGCCGGACTCCTCGGGGATCGGCCGAAGCCAGGGCCGCTCCCCGGCCCCGGTGCAAGAGGGATGCCCCGCCGTGGGGTGCCGCTCCGGGGCCGCGAGGAGGGCCACCGCGGCGGCGGGGAGTATCGCACCCGCCACACCAGGCCCCGGCCTGTGGGGCGTGCGCACCGCAACTGGAGCCGATGATGGGGCTTGCCGCCGCCTGGATTGACGCGTTCACCGACCGCCCCTACGGGGGCAATCCCGCCGCCGTCGTGCGGCTCGACCGGCCGGTTCCCGACCGGGCCATGCGGGATCTCGCCAGGGAGTTCGGGCTGTCCGAAACCGCCTTCCTGCTCCCCGAGGGAGACGGATGGCGGCTCCGCTGGTTCACCCCTGCCGTCGAGGTCAACCTCTGCGGCCACGCCACCATCGCCAGCGCGTGGTTCCTCACGGAGGCGGGTCTCGTCGGTCGGGAGGAACCGATCACGTTCCTCTCCCGGAGCGGCCGCCTCGGCGCCCGGCGCAGCGATGACTGGATCGAGCTCGACTTCCCCGTCCGGCCCGCGGCACCCACCGACCCCCCGGCCGGGCTGGCTGATGCCATCGGGGCCTGGCCGCTGGGCTGCTACGCCGTGGACGAGGATCTGCTCGTCGAGCTGGCCAGCGAGGCGGATCTCGCTCGGCTCTCCCCGGATTTCGCGGCCGTCGCCGCCCTCCCGGCCCGGGGCGTCATCGTCACCGCCCAGTCGGGCGGGCCGGCGGACTTCGCCTCCCGCTTCTTCGTGCCCCGGGTCGGCATCCCCGAGGATCCGGTCACCGGATCGGCCCACTGCGCCCTGGCGCCCTTCTGGGCCGCGCGCCTCGGCCGGACCGAACTGACGGGCGTCCAGCGCTCGGAGCGGGGCGGAACCGTCCGCGTGCGCCTCGAGGGCGATCGCGTGCACCTTGCAGGCCGGGCCGTAACGATCTGGCGGGGCGAGCTGGCCGTCGCCCTGGGGGAATCGTGACCACCCCGGTCGAGGCCTTCGGCATCCTCGACCTCCGGGTCGGGCGCGTGCTCCGGGCGGAGCGCAACGAGAAGGCCCGGAAGCCCGCCCACAAGCTCTGGATCGACTTCGGACCGCTCGGCGTGAAGCAGTCGAGCGCCCAACTGGTGGATCTCTACCCGGCGGAGGAACTGGTCGGACGCCTCGTGGTCGCGGCGGTGAATCTCGGCAGCAGGAGCGTGGCCGGCTTCACGTCGGAGGTCCTCGTGCTCGGCCTTCCCGACACGGAAGGCCGGGTGGTCCTGCTGGCCGCGGAACGGGACGTCCCGCTCGGCGGCCGGGTCTACTGACGGGAGGCACGGCGGAGCGATGCAGGTCTACATCTCGGTGGACATGGAGGGGATCGCCGGTGTGGTGCACGAGGACCAGACCAATCCCGTGGATCCCCGTTGCGCGGCCGAGTACTCCCGGTTCCGGCGGCTCATGACCCTGGAGGCAAATGCCGCCGTCGAGGGCGCGCTCGCCGCGGGAGCCACTCGCGTCGTGGTGAACGACGCACACTGGTTCATGCGCAACCTCCTGGCGGAGGAGCTGCACGAGGCGGCGGAGCTGGTCAGCGGCGACCCCAAGCCACTCTCGATGATGGAGGGCATCGGCGAGGGCTTCGACGCCGCGTTCTTCGTCGGATACCACGCGATGGCCGGCACCGCCGAGGCGGTCCTGGACCACACCTACACCGACCGGGTGGCGTACGCGCGGCTCAACGGCGCCCCGATCGGGGAGCTGGGGCTCAATGCGGCGCTCGCCGGGTCGCACGGAGTACCCGTCGCCCTCGTCACCGGGGACGAGGCCGTCGCCGCCGAGGCGCGGGCGCTGCTGGGCGACGCCGTGACGACCGCCGTGGTGAAGCGGGCCATCGGCCGGCAGGCCGCGCGGAGCCTCGCCCCGGCAGCCGCGTGCGCGCGCATCCGGGAGGCGGCCGGGGCCGCGCTCCGCTCCCGGCACGCACCGTGGCCCGCGCCGTCGCCTTCCACGATCGAGGCGGAGTTCCGGTTCACCACGCAGGCCGAAATGGCCGGGCTCGTGCCGGGGAGCGTGCGTCGGGGGCCACGCACCGTCGCGTTCACCCACGACGACTACGTGGCCCTCTACCGGGCGTGGCGCGCGATGTACAACCTCGCCGGGTGCGCCCTCTAGGCTAGATCTCCGAGGTGCAGAACTGGCACCGGGTGGCCTTGATCGGCACGAGGCCCAGGCAGCGCGGGCATTCCTTCGTGGACGGGGGCGGCGGGGGCGCCTGGCCCCGGAGACGGTTCATCCCCTTCACCATCATGAACACCGCGAACGCAAGGATCAGGAAGCTGATGAAGTTGCTGGTGAAGGCGCCGTAGCTCATCACGGTGGCGCCGGCTTCCTTCGCTGCGGCAAGCGTTTCGTATGGTCCCGCCGCCGCAGTCCCCTCCTTCAGCACCACGAACTTGTTGCTGAAGTCGATTCCCCCCGTGAGCATCCCCAGGGGCGGCATCAGGATGTCGTCCACCAGGGACTTGATGATGGTCCCGAAGGCGCCGCCTATGATGATGCCGATGGCCATGTCCATCATGTTGCCCTTGAGGGCGAACTCCTTGAATTCCTTCAGCATCGGTTTCGTCCTCATCGGGTAGGGGGCTGCGATCCACCGCCAGGTTGGCCCCGGCCACAGCCGCCGTCAAGTTGCCGCCCCTTCCCTCCGTTCCCCGCGGGCGCTGGCGTCACCCCTCCCGCGGATGCCCAGTGTGCAACGCGGCCACCGGGCGGCGTCCCCCGCTGAAACCCGACCCCGACCATCACGAGCCCCCATGACCCGAGCGCGACCGGCCTTCCGCTCCGCGCCGTGGATCCTCCTCGCGGCTCTCGCGTGCGGGCACGAGGATCCGATCGCGCCGGGAAGCGGCGGCGCCACAGGGCCCCGGGACCCCGCCGACCCCGTCCGCCTGACCTGGGCCGCAGGTTACGAGCTCACCCCCTCCTGGCTGCCGGACGGCAGCGGGATCCTCCACAGCTTCGACCGGGTGCTGAGCGGGCAGTTCGACCGCTGCCTCGGCGTGCTCCCCGCAGGGGGCGGGTCGCGGACGTCCGAGTTCTGTGGAACGGGAGCCGGCGCTGCGGATTCGCTGGACGCGCTCGAGGGCGCCGGGGCGAGCCCGGGTGGTCGCCTGATCTTCCAGTGGTCCCAGTCCATCGGCACGCGGACTTCCCCCAATGCCAGCGCTCTGGTGCTCGCGACGCTGGCGCGGCCGTGGGAGTTCGTGAAGCTGGCGCTGATGCCCAATACCCTGCCGGGGGGGCGGGTGCACGGCCGCGCCGCCCGGATGGACTGGGTCGATGAGGATCACGCTGTCTACCTCGGGGAGGAGGTCTACTACAAGACCTGTGCCGGCTGCATTCCCGACACGGTGCGCATCGGGCGCGAAGGCGTCCTGGTGGACCTCGCGGGTGGGGCCCCGGCACTCACGATCATCCCGGGCACCGAGGACGCCACGTCGCTGACCACGGCGCCGGGCAGTGGGTACCTCTTCCTCACGCGGCGACTCGACACCCGGGTCTACCGGCTCCCGCTCTCCGGCGGGATTCCCGAGGAGGTGTACGATTTCGGGCCCCTCGGTGTGGCGCGGGACCTGGCCCTCGCCGACGGGCGGCTCTACGCGATCGTGGGTGGCCGGGTCTTCCTCGAGTTCGACCCGCTGGTCGGCGAGTACCAGGCCGACGCCGGTGGCCGCCTCTATTACCTCGACGACACCGGCGGAGCCGCCAGCGAGATCCCGACGAACGGCGACAGGCTGCTCCGGCGCCCCTCCCCCGATCCCACCGGGGGCGCCGGCATCGCGGTCGAGGGTTACGAGTTCACCCTCCTCCGGGACGACATGGGGAACGTGGTGGACTCGCTGGTCTCGCGCGTGCCCGACCTCTGGCGGTACGGGCGACCCCCCGACCGCCCGCTCTCGAAGGCCCCGTGACCGCCCGGCAGCGCTTTCTCTCCGTCCTCGCGGGGGCCGCGTTCGCGGGGGCCGCCGTCCCGGTGGCCGCGCAGACCTCCGGAGCCATCGCGGGCCGCATCACCGACCGGTCCACCGGCCTCCCCGTCGCCGAGGCAACCGTCACCGTGGACCACGGCATCCGCGGCGACGTGACCGACACCGCCGGTCGCTACCGCGCGCGGGAAGTGCGGAGCGGGTGGCATCACCTCCGGGCCCAGCGGATCGGCTACCGCCCGTTCGTGGCGGAGAGCGTGTCGGTCAGCGCCGGCCAGACCACCACGCTCGACATCGCCCTCACGCCGGTCGCGGTGACGCTCGATTCCCTGGTGGTCGAGGCCCGGGTGGATCCCGTGCTCGATCCCCTGGCCACGCGGACCGAGCAGACCTATACCGCGGAGGAGATCCGCCGCCTCCCCGTGAGCTCCGTGCAGGAGGCCATCGCTCTTTCAGCCGGGGCGATCGAGGGGAGCTACCGCGGCGGTCGCCTGGGCCAGGAGTCGTTCATCCTCGACGGACTGGGGATCAAGAACCAGCTCGACGCCTCCACCGGTGAACTCGGGCTCCGGCTGCCGACCGACATCCTCACCGAGGCAGCGCTGGTCACCAACGGCTTCTCCGCGCGGTACGGGCAGGCGGTGTCGGGGATGATCAACGTCGTCACCCGGGACGGTGGGGACCGCTGGACCGGCGGGCTGAGGTACGAGACCGACCGGCCGTTCTCCGGCGCCGGCGACCTCGGCCTCGACCGGGTGGTCGTGATGGCCGACGGACCCCTGCCCCTCGGCGTCCGCGCCGTGGCCGTGGTGGACGCCAGCGGGCGGCTCGACGCCGATCCCGTCAACGCGCCGCCGCCGCCCGATCCGCGGGACCCCCGGGCCGGGCAGGACGGGATGCTTCCGCACAACGGCGGAGAGCAGTACGACCTCGCGGCCAAGCTCACGGTGCCGCTTGGTCTCCGGCATTCCCTCCGCCTCTTCGGACTCCGCTCCACCTCGCAACGGCTGCTCTTCGACCAGGCCTACAAGTACGACACCGATCTCGCGCCCGGCCAGCGGCTCACCGGCACGCTGCTCTCCGGCCATTACCAGTACTCCGCCGCGGCCGCCGCGCGCCTCCCGCTGGTGGCCGACCTGCGGCTGGGATGGTTCGACCGCGAATTCCTGCGGGGCGAGCTGACGGAGACGCCCGACGGCCGCTTCGGCGCCTTCACCGGGGAGAAGTACGAGTTCCTCGGGGAGGACCTCGCCCGGAGCCAGGACACCGCAGCCGCCTCCGCCGCGCTCCCCGGGTACCGGACGCCGTCGTTCAGTGACCGGACCGCCTGGGGTGTCCCGGCCTTCTTCCTCGGCACCGGGTCGCGTGGCGACCTCGGCTGGAGCCGATTCAACGAGCTCCGGGCGCAGCTCGACGTGGCCCTCGGCACCGGCCGGACCACGGATGTGTATGTCGGGGGAGAGGTGGTGGACCAGCGGGTGCGCACGTTCTCGCGCATCCAGGGCTGGGCGGCGGTGGGCGACACCGTGCCGCCCGCCACCGCCTCGGACTTCTCTCCCCTCACCGTCGCCGCCTATGCGGAGGCGCAGGTCCGGGTGAGCGACCTCGCGCTCACCGCCGGGCTCCGCTACGACCAGTTCGACCCCGGGGCCGACCTGCCCGGCGCGCAGCTCGGCGCGCGCCGCCGGGTCAACCCCCGCATCGGGGTCTCCACCGTGCTCCACGGTGCCACCTTCGTGGCGAGCTACGGCCGCTTCAGCCAGTCGCCCGACTTCCAGTTCCTGGTGGACGGCGCCTTCGACGACACCACGCGAACCGGCCGATTCCGCCGCGGCAACCCCGATCTCGGCTTCGAGGACTCGCACCAGTTCGAGTTCAGCCTGCGGATGCGGCCCCGGCCGCTGGTAGCGCTCAGGCTCAACGCCTACTTCAAGCGTCTCGACGGCATGGTCTCCTCCACGCCGCTCGGGGTGGACCCGGACTCCTCCATCTTCGGCAACGGGGACTACGGCAACGTCCGGGGCGGCGAGGTGATCTTCGAGCGGGAGTTCCGGAGGGGGTTCGGCGCGCGGGTGTCGTACACGCTGCAGTACGCCACGGCGTCGAGCTCGAGCGCCTGGGTCACCTCCCGGCTGCCCAGGATCGATCCGCTTGCCGGCGACACCCTCTTCCCGGCGAAGGTCGACTTCCCGCTCGACTTCGACCAACGGCACACGTTGGTTGCGCTGGTGCAGGGCCAGTCGCCCGACGCCTTCGGGCCGTCGCTCGCGGGATTCCGGCCGTTCGCCGGGCTCGAGGGCGCGGCCATCCTCCGCTACGGCTCCGGGCTCCCCTATTCGCGCACCGACGTCACCGGCGACTCGCTGGTCGGCCCGCCCAACGACTCGCGGCTTCCGGCCACCTACACCCTCGACGCCCTTGTCCGCCGGCCGTTCAACCTGGGGCGCGCCCGCGGGAGCGTCTACCTCGACGTGCGGAACCTCCTCGGCCGGCGGAACCTTGTGGCGGTGCGACGCGACACCGGCACCCCGAACCTGCCCGAGGACCGGCTCGCCGAGGAGGCCGACCTCGCCTACCAGGAGAATCCCGGGCCCATCCCCTACGAGTCGGCGCGCTACCGGCCCTGGGCCGACACCAACGGCGACGGCGTCATCCAGGGAAGGGAGGAGCTCTACCCGCTCTACCTCCTGGCGGCCCGGGACTTCTTCCAGCCGCTCTTCGCGTACGGCCCGCCGCGCCTGCTGCGGGTGGGCGTGGAGCTGGGGTTCTAGGTGGGGAGAGGGGAGAGGGGAGGGGGGAGAGGGGAGGGGGGAGAGGGGAGAGGGCCTCCCCTCTCCCCCCTCCCCTCTCCCCTACCGTTCCCCGAATTCCAGCACCCGCTCCAGGCGGGGCTCGCCGTACCGCGCCCCGCCCACATCGCAGGAAAGGTTCGGGGCGATCACCATCCCTTCCCGACGGGCATGCGCGTGGCCCGCGAACACCCGGAACGTCACCCCGGGATGAGCGGCGGCCACGCGCTCGAGCGCGACGCCCAGCCGCTCTGCCACGTACCACGGCGCGATCCACTCCCCATCCGGATGCCGGCGCCCTTCCGGCGGAAGCGGCCAGGGGGGCACGTGGGTGGCCACGAGGACCGTGGCGTGCCCTTCCGCCGCCGCCGCGACCTTCGGGACGAGGTCCGCCTCGGCCGCGTCGGCCAGCTCACGCGCGACCGCGACGATGCCCGCGTGACCGGCGGCCGGCGGAAAGTCCGCGACCTGCTCCCAATCCTGCATCCGGAAGCGCGGAGCCTCCCACCGACCAGCCCGGGCGTCGTACCAGCCATCGTGGCCCACGAGCGCGACGCCAGCCGCCAGCGTCACCGGGTCCGCCGCCGTGAGGTACACGAGTCCCTCGACGGTCGCGCTCAGGCGACGCACCGCCGCCCGCACCTCGGCCACGCCACCGCCCCAGAAATCGTGGTTGCCGAGGATGAAGTAGAGCGGCCGGTCCGTCATCCGCCGGTAGGCGCGAAGCCACCGCGGCAGCGATGTGGCGGTCGCGAGGTCGCCGGTGACGAGCACCGCGTCCGGCGCCGCCGCGTGGAGCGCGGCGACGTGGGCCGTCAGCGCCCCGACCGTGGCGTGGTCGAAATGGGGATCGGTGACCCAGGCCAGGCGGTAGGTCAGGTGGGCCGCGCCGCCCGGCGCGCCTCACGCTCCCGCGCGTCGGCGGCCTGCTCGGTGCGTGCCCACCGGAAGAAGATCACCGACATGGCGAGCCAGAGGATCGGGTCACCGACGGCCTTCATGAGCAGGCCGGCCGTCCGCTGGTCCTCCAGGGCGGGAATCCCGCTCACCCGCGGCGCCAGCTCGTACAGCCCGTACAGCGGGGCGCCGGAGAACGTCATGAACGCGGCGGGGATGGTCGGGACGATGGTGGCCGCGAAGAGGTACCCGATCGCGGGCAGGTCGCGCAGCCGCCCGAGGTCCGGCCGGGGCGCGATGACCGGCCACCAGAGCGCGAGTCCGCCCGCGAGCCACACCATGTCGACCGCGAACGAGCCCAGCTGCCACGGGCGCAGGGTGTCCACCACGCGCGGGAGATGGCTTCCGAGCATCGTGGCATGGAAGAGCAGCAACCCGGGGAGCGGCCGGGCGAAGAACCGCAGGACGGAACCCCAGTGGGGGCGCTCGGCGAGCGCGCGCCAGAGCCACGCGGGCACGCCGAGCAGGAGGAGCGGCGGTGCGACCAGCGCGTACAGGATCCACTGCACGGTATGGAGGCTGAGGAGGTAGCCCGAACCGAGCGTGCCCACTGGCCAGTCCGAGGCGATCCACAGCGCCAGGACTCCGTAGCCGTACCACGCCGCCTGCGCGGGCCGGACCGCGCGCGCACCGGCCGGCGCATGCGCCGGCGCGAGGCGGTGGAGGGCCCAAGCGTACCAGCCGAGCACGGCGACGACGAACAGCCAGACCCCGGGATACGCCTGCCAGGTCCAGGTCCAGGCGACATCCCGCGCGGAGCACCACCAGGTCACTCGTTCCCCCCGGCAGTCTCAGGGCGCCGCGACGTCCGCATACGCGCGGACCGGGAGCCGGAGGGTGCGCGCGCCCTGCAGCCGGAACCGGAGGTGGACCTCGACCGTGTCCCCGGGCCGAATCGGCCGCATCAGGCCCTCGAGCATCAGGTGGGTACCGCCCGGCTCCATTCGCATGGGCGTGCCGGGCGGGATCGGCAGGGTCTCGACCGGCCGCATCACCAGGAGCCCCCCTGCGCGCTCCGTGCGATGGACCCTTACCGAGTCGGCGTCCGGGGAGCTCGTGGCCATCAGGGTGTCCACCAGCGCCAGCGAGCTCCGGATCACGGGATACGCCGCGCCGGTCCGCCCACCTGCGGGTGCCACCGCGAACCCGTCGGGAAAGGCGTCACGGACCGGCGCGAGCGGCACCGCTGCCGCCGGCGGCTCCGGCACTTGCAGCAGCCGGCGAAGTTCCGGCGCCCAGTCGGTCTGCCGCTGGCCGAACGGGTACGCGGTGCGGGCCGTGTCGTCCACGCCGAACGCGATCACCTGGGCGGCGTGCCCCACCAGGTATTGGCCGTCCGGTCCCGGCGGCTCCCGGACCGCCGGTGCCAACCCGAACAGCCGTTGCACCGAGTCTGCTTCCGCCTCGGTGCCGGTGAGCCCCACGAAGTCGCGGTTGAACTGGTCGAGCCACGCGCGAAGCACGACGGGCGAGTCCCGTGCCGGGTCGGTCGTCACGAAGACCACCGCAAGGCGCCGCTGGTCCTCGGGCTCGAGTTCGCGGACCGCGGCTGCCAGGCCGGCGATCTGCACCGGGCAGACATCCGGGCAGGAGGTATACCCGAAGAAGAGGAAGGTGAGGCGGCCTGCCGTGGCTTCCCGGAATCGCCACGGCCGGCCATCGGTGGCGGTCAGGGTGAAATCGTGCTTGGGCAGCGCCTCGGGCAGCTCGACGCCGCCACCGGCGGGCAGGGGCTCGCCGGCGCACGCGGGCAATGCGAGCGTCAGGTATGCGAGGGTGGCTCGAAGCGGCGAGGCCATCGGAACCGGAATGTAATCGGGCTCACGGTCGCTGGTGCCGGGCGAGGAAGGACCACGCGACCCCGGTCCCCTGGAGCCGGTTGCTCATCCGGCCGACCAGTTTCGCCGGCAGGAACCGGGCCCCGCCGGGCCAGACGTGGCCCAGGAGTATCCGCAGGCGTGGACCCGCCGCGGATCCACCGGGTGCTCCCGCCCGAGGTGGTCCACCAGCTCCGCGACGAACCCGGGGTCGTCGGTCCGCTGCCGCGCGGTGTGACCCCGGCCCGAACCGTCGTTCCACGCCTGCGGGTTGAGCCGGAAGGCGGGCGGAACGGAGGGGTCCCGCGCGGTACCCTCCGGGTAGGCCACCAGGAATCCCTTGCGATCGGCGATCCGGCGCCATCCGGTCTGCCGGGCCGCCAGATCGGCCGTCGCGCCGGCCCCGTGGAACAGCAGCACCAGCGGGCGGGGACCGGGGGGGAGGGTGGCGGGGCGGTGCAGCACCCAGCGACGCCCGGCGCCGTCGTGGGTCAGGGTGCCGGGCTCGAGAGGCACCGCCGAGGTCACGCCGGGCTGGTGCGCGGTGCGAGGCGCGCGCTAAGATCACCCATCCCCGTTTCCTCCGGAGCCCACGCGTGTCCCTCCTGCTCTTCGTCGTGATCGGCCTGGGGGCCGGTCTGTTGTCCGGACTCTTCGGCATCGGGGGCGGCGTCGTGATCGTTCCCGCCCTCGCCGCGTTCGCGCGGATGCCTTTCCCCACCGCCACGGGCACGTCGCTCGCCGCCCTCCTCCTCCCGGTGGGCGCCCTGGGCGCGTGGGAGTACTGGAAGCGGGGGCAGGTGCAAGTGGGACCCGCGGCGCTGGTGGCCCTCGGGCTCCTCGCCGGGGCGTGGGCTGGCGCCCGGTTTGCCGGGGGCCTGACCCCCGCGACGCACCAGCGCCTGTTCGCGCTCTTCCTCACGGCCATGGCGGTACGGCTCTGGATCGGCGCCGGCCGCTGAAACGCCTTCCCGGCGGCGGCTCAGCGCACCACGAAGTCCACGGTGTCCCGGCCGGCGCCCTCGACGGGGACGTGGTCTCCCCAGGCGAGCACCGCGATGACCCGGTGCGGTCCCGGCGTCAGGCTGGAAAAGACGTGGGTCGTGTCGCCCTTCCCGAGGTGCACCACCCCCGCCTCCGACGGGATGGCCCGGCGGTCGTCCGACGGGTCGCGATCGAGGAAGAGATGATGGTGGGCCATCCCCGGCTCGCGCGTGCCCGTGGCCGGCGCGATGGTGATCCCATCGGCACGGAGCGCCACGGTCACGTCGGCGCCGGTGGTGTCGCCGATGGCGGGCGAGGTGATGGTCACCCGCGGCGCGACGGGGGCGGCGGGAGCGGTGTCCGCGGCGGGAGTGGGGGCGCGCTCCCCGCCGCACGCGACGGCGAGGAGGAGGAGCGCCAGCAATCGTGGATTCATCGGGTCTGCCTCCAACGAGGGAACGGGGTGCCGCCCAGCGGCACCCCGTTCCGAACTTACTCCCCTCCCCGGACGGGGGCGAACCCCGCGTCAGTCCCGCTCGAGCATCCGGCGGATCGGCCGCACCAGGGCGAACATGACCGCGCTCGCCACGATGGCGAAGAGGGCCACCCGCAGGAAGAGCTGCGCGGCCGAGTAGCGCTCCAGCAGTCCCGCCGCCTGGCCCGCGATCAGGTTGCCGACCGAGGCCGCGAGGAACCATACGCCCATCATGAGCCCCTTCACCCGCTCGGGTGCGAGCTTCGTCATCGAGGAGAGGCCCACCGGGCTCAGGCACAGCTCGCCGACCGTGTGCAGCAGGTAGGTGAGCACCAGCCACCACGGGCTCACCTTCGCCCCGGCCCCGGCGGCGTTGGCCGCTCCCACCATCACGACGAAGCCCAGACCCACGAAGAAGAGCCCGAAGGCGAACTTCGCCGGGCTCGACGGGTCACGCTTGCCGAGCCGGAGCCAGATCCACGCGAACACCGGCGCCAGCGCGATGATGAAGAGCGAGTTCACCGACTGGAACCAGGTGGAAGGGAACCCCCAGCCGAAGACCTGGTTCCGGGTGCTGTCGCGGGCGAAGAGGTTGAGGGTGGAGGCCGCCTGCTCGAACGCGGACCAGAAGACCGCCGCGCCGGCGAAGAGCACGGCGATCACGATGAGGCGCTTCCGCTCGTCCCGGGTCCAGGTGCCGAACCCGAAGAGCCAGACGAAGAAGGCGACCACGATCACGGCATAGAGCCAGCTGAAGCCGTCGGTGACCGCCTCGACCGAGAGCGTCCCGTTCCGCACCAGCATCGCCACCGCGGCGATGACGGCCCCGATCGCGAGCGCCCCGATCCAGAACTGGCGGCGCGCCGCCGCCCCCTCGGCCGAGGCGGGATCCACGCTCGGCCGCACCCCCGCGTCCCCGAAATGCTTCCAGCCGGCCCGGTACTGGATCAGGCCGAGGAACATCCCGAGCGCGCCGACCCCGAAGCCCCAGTTCCAGCTGGTCGTGGGGCTGATGCCCCAGCCGTCCAGGATCGCCTTGAACTGGTCGCTCTGCGCCAGCCACCCGACGATCAGCGGCGCGATGAACGCGCCGAGATTGATGCCCATGTAGAAGATGGAGAAACCGGAGTCCCGCCGCGCGTCGTCCGCGCCGTAGAGGTCGCCGACGATCGCGCTCACGTTCGGCTTGAGGAGCCCGGTGCCAAGCACGATGAGTGCGAGGCCCGGGTAGAAGAGCCTTGCGCCCGGCACGGCCAGGCAGAGCTGGCCGAACATGATCATGATGCCGCCGTAGAGCACCGACTTCCGGAGGCCCAGCAAGCGGTCGGCGACCCATCCGCCCGGAAGGGACAGGAGGTACACCAGGGCCACGTAGGTGCCGTAGACGGCCCCCGCCTTTCCGGTCTCGAACCCGAGCCCTCCGGTGGCGACCGACGCCGTCATGAAGACGATGAGCACGCCGCGCAGCCCGTAGTACGCGAAGCGCTCCCACATCTCCGTGAAGAAGAGCGTGGACAGCCCGCGCGGATGCCCGAAGAAGGCGGTGTCGCCCGGCACGGCGCCGGCGGCGCGGGACGAGGGGGTGGGAGTGGCCATGGACCCGATGGTTGAGGTGGCGCGGCGGCCCTACCGGGCGCGCGCCGCTGGGATCGCGACGGCGGGAGTCAGGACTTCCCCAGCCGGCGCTTGAGTTCGGCGAGCTGGGCCTCGACGGCGGCCTCGCGCGCGGTACGGTCCACTTCGTGACGGAGCCGCTCGGTGTCGGCGTCCGGGCCCACGCGGCCCGGCATGCCCGCCGCCTCCAGCTCCCGCCATGCCGCGTCGAGCGAGCTTTCCGTGGCGCCGGCTCCCGACTTCGCCGCGCGCCACATGCCGGTCAGCTCCTCGACCTCGCGCTCGGCCATGGCCGCTTCGTCCGCCTGCACCGCGAGCTTCCGCTCGAGCACCGAGACCCGCTCCCGGTGGCGGGTGCCGAACTCCCCGGCCACGCGCACCGTCTCCGCGTCGCCCGCGTCCGCCGCGAGCCGGCCGCGCCGTTCGGTGTCGGCGAGCGCCCGGCGCTCGGCGGCGAGGGCGCGCTCGGTGCCGTCGCGCGCCAAGCGCAGGCCGGCCAGGGCCGCTTTCGCCTCGACGAGCGCGCGCTGGAGGCCCAGTGCCGCCGCCCGGGCGTCCCCCGCTCCCCCGGAGCGCAGGAGGGCGTCCAGCCGGTCACGCAGGGACTCGAACACGCGGGCCTCGGCGGGAGCGGGGGGGACTGTTCGGGAGAATCGCCCAACGTTAGAGGCCGCGCCGGGGGGCGTCAAGCAACGGCGCTCTGCCCCCTGCTATTATGGACGCATCGGCACGGCACCGACCCCACGCCCGGAGACTTCCGATGCGCCTCCTCCTCCCACTCGTCCTCCTCCCGGCGGTGGCGTGCGGCCCGGCGGGCGCCCCCAATTGCGGCATCGCGCACATGGCGGGCGCCACGATGGTCCTCGAGCAGTTCGGCACCCCGAACCAGACCCTCTCTTCCGCCCCCGCGACCCTCCCCGAGCGATTGGTGGCCCGGCTCGCGGCCGGCCCCGCCTACCCGGCCATCGTCGGCCGGGTGGATTCCCTGCTCGCGATCGGGATCGACGGCGCCCTCCCGCCGAACGTGGAACTGGGATACGGGGTCCTGCTCCTCGACCCGGAGGGGACGGCGCGCGGCGTGATGCTCTATGCGGGGGATCCCATCGGGGGGGCGCCGGTGCTCGGCACGGTGACGATGGGGGCGGTGGCCAAGCCGCTGCTGGGGATCCAGCTGCCCACCGCGAGGTACGAGGACGCGGCCTGCCCCGCGTTTCCCGATTCGGTCCTCCGCTGAGGACGGGAGCCGGGTCAGTGCGGGAAGAAGACCCGGTCGCTCAGCCCGTTGAGTGCGCCCCGGAGCGTGGGGAAGCGCTCGGCGGCGGTGCGGAACACCGGCTCGAGACCGGTGACGTCGGCCAGGACGTGATCCGAGGCCATGCCGTAGCCACGGCGCCCGAGTGCCTCGTAGTACGGCACGTCGGGCCCGCCGCGGCGGAGGCGCCGCGCCTCGATGTACTCCGGAAAGATCCCGGCGAGCCAGAGCGCGTACTCACCGAGGTGGACCATGACGCGGAAACGGCGCTCCCCCTCGGAGGCTTCGAGATCGGCCAGGATGTCCACCAGGTACCGGTGCGACTGGTCGTCGTTCCAGTCCACCCGCCACGCGCGGTCGCGCCGGCCGAACTCGAGCAGGAGGGCACCGAGGTAGTCGGCCACGCCGGGGTCGTCCACGCCGGCGTCGAGGAGCGCCCGCCGCACCAGCACGTAGAAGAAGAGCGCCTCGGACGGCACGAGCATCGTGCGGACCGCGAGCAGGCGCTCGAGCAGCTCCGGGTGGTCGAGCAGGGCGTCCGGACCCTCGGCGGCCAGCTGCCGATCGAGGCGCCGCCGGGCCGCCGCCGAGCCCCGGCTCAGGAGCAGCAGCACCAGGTGCAGGTCATTGGCCGTCAACCGGCTCCGGACATCCGCTCGGATCATCGTGCCTCCCGCGCAACCTGACTCGTTCCCCGGCAGTCCCCTCGCCGCCTCCTGGGGGTCGGTGGTGGACGCCCTGCCCCTGGCGCTGTGCATCATCGATGCCAGCGGGCGCATCGTCGGGGCCAATCGGGCCTTCGCGACCCTGCTGGAGACGCCGGTCGCGCGGCTGGTCGGACAGCCCTGGCTCGCCGCGCTGCCCCCGGGCTGGGCCGGCGTCGTGGAGGCGGCGCTCACCCCGGGCGCCGGCGGGTCGGGCGACCTGCAGTCCGGCGAGCGGACGATCCACGTCTCCGCCGCGGAGGTGCCGGGCCCGTCACCGTGCAGGGTCCTGGCGTTCGAGGACCAGACCCAGCGCCGGCTCCTCCAGCAGCAACTCCTCCAGTCTGAGAAGATGTCGGCCATCGGTCAACTGATCGCGGGCGTGGCCCACGACCTGAACAACCCGCTCGCCTCCGTCGTCGGCTTCGCCGACTTCCTCGCCGACGCGCCCGACGTCCCGCCCCGGCTGCGTGAGCCCGTCGGCGTGATCCGTCAGGAGGCGGAGCGCGCCGCCGCCATCGTGCGCAATCTCCTCGACTTCGCGCGGAAGCAGGAGCGGCGACGGCGCCCGGTGACTCTGCAGCGTGCGCTCGAGGGATGCCTCGGGCTGCTCCGGAACGAGTTCGTGGCCTGCCACGTGGAGACGGTCCTCGAGGTGGACCCGGACCTGCCCTTCATTCTGGCGGATCCGACCGAGCTCCAGCAGGTCTTCCTCAACCTGCTCACGAACGCCGCCCAGGCCATCGCCGGCACGGGTCGCCCCGGCCGGGTCACGGTGCGGGCACGCGCCTCGGGTGACCTGGTGCTGGTCGAGGTGGAGGACGATGGGCCGGGGATTCCGCCCGGCCAGCTGGAACAGGTCTTCGAGCCGTTCTTCACCACCAAGCCTGCCGGCCTGGGAACCGGCCTCGGGCTTTCCATCGCCAGCGGCATCGTGCGCGAGCTCGGCGGTCGCATCGGCACCCGGCCGGTGGCCCGCGGCGCCTGCTTCGCGATCGAGCTCCCGGCCGCGGATGCCCCGGCCTTCGTCACGCCGGTGGCGACCCCACTCGACCCGGGTCCACCGCTCCGGGTGCTCGTGGTGGACGACGAGCCGCACGTCCTGCACTTCATGCGCGCCACCCTCGAGGCGTGGGGCCACGAGGTGGAGGTGGCGGCCGACGGGTCGGCCGCGCTCGAGCTGGCCGCCGGCGGCGGTTTCGACCTGGTCGTCTCCGACCTGCGCATGCCCAGGCTCGGCGGCCGCGAGTTTCACGAGGCGCTCCGTGCGCGCGCGCCGGCGGTGGCGGAACGGCTCGTCTTCAGCACCGGGGACACCGTGCGCGGCGACACCCTCGCCTTCCTCGAGCGGCTGGGCCGCCCCTGGCTCCACAAGCCGTTCCGGCTGATGGAACTGCGCGACCTGCTGGTCCGGGCCGGCCGGGGGCGCGAGAGGTGACGCCGGCCGTCCTCCACGTGGCGTCGGGCCGGGAGTGGCGCGGCGGGCAGGCGCAGGTGCTCCTGCTCGCCCGCGAGCTCCGGGCGCTGGGCGTGGCGCAGGAGGTGGTGACGGGGCGCGGCTCCGAGCTCGCACGCCGGCTCCGCGCCGCGGGCGTGCGGGTGCGGGAGGCGACGTGGACGTTCTCCCTCGATCCGCGGGTGCTCCGCGTCATCGCGGCCGGGCTTCCCGGCGCCGGGGTGATCCAGGCGCACGACGCCCACGCCCTCCGCCTCGCGGGATGGGCGGCGCGCGGGCGGCGTCCGATCGTCGCCGTTCGGCGCGTCGCGTTTCCGCTCCGGAGGGCCGGCTGGTGGGCGCGGGCCGCGCGCGTGATCGCGGTGAGCGACGCGGTTCGGGAGCAGCTCCTCCGCGATGGCGTCGCGCCGGAGCGCGTGGTCACCATCCCGTCCGCGGTGGACGTGGCCGGCCTTCGCGCGGCCCACCGGTCGGGAGGGCCGGCCCGGCTCGGACTCCCGGGGGGCTCGCGCCTCGCCGTCACCGCCGCTGCCCTCACGCCCGAGAAGGGCCATCGGGTCCTCCTCTCCGCCGCCGCACTCCTCCGCCCCGCGTTTCCGGACCTCCACTGGGCGCTGGCGGGCTCCGGCCCCGAGCGGGCCCGGCTCGAGAGCGAGGCCGGGCGGCTCGGGGTGCAGGACCGCCTCCACTGGCTCGGGCAGGTGGAAGACGTCGCCCCGTTGCTCGCCGAAGCGGACGTGGCGGTGGTGCCTTCCCTCAGCGAAGGCCTGGGCACGGCCGCGCTCGAGGCGCTCGCCCTGGGGGCCCCACTCGTGGCCTCGAGCGTCGGCGGGCTGGAGGAGATCCTGTCCGACGGGGCCGGGCTCGGTGTCCCCCCGGGGGACGGTCCGGCCCTCGCGGCTGCGGTCCGCCGGGTGCTCACCGAGCCCGACCTCCGCGCGCAACTCGTGGCCCGGTCGGAAGTAACGCTCGCGAGGCACGATCCCGCCCGGATGGCACGCGCCGTGCTCAGCGTATATGCTTCGGTGACCGAAAGGCGTGTTGACTGAACGATGATCTACGTCTGCGTACCGTCCCACAACGAAGCCGCCACCGTGGGCGTGCTCCTCTGGAAGATCCGCCGGGTCTTCGAGGAATTTCCGCGCGAGTACCAGCTCGTCGTCGCGGACGACGGCTCCGACGATGCCACCGCCGAGGTGCTGGCGCCGTACGCCAAGGTCCTGCCCCTGACCATCCTGCGCAGCGATGTCCGGACCGGCTATGCCGCGACGGTGGAGCGGCTGCTCCGGCACGCGCTGGAGCAGACGGACCGTCCCAAGCGGGACACGGTCGTGCTCCTCCACGCGGACTTCACCCACGACGCGGACACGATCCCCGACCTCATCCGCCGGATCGAGAGCGGCGCGGATTTCGTCGTGGCCGAGGGCACGGTGGCCGGCGAGCCCGAGCGCGCCCATCGCTGGGTGCGACGCTGGGCTCCGCTGCTCGTCCGCCGGGTCGTCGCCGTGCCGGAGGTGCGCGACCTCGTCTCCGGGTTCGTCGCGGTCCGCCTCGTGTCGCTCCGCAACGCGATCAAGCTGGCCGGCGACCGGCTGCTCACCACGGACGGCTGGGCGGCGAACGCCGAACTGATCGGCCGGGTGGCACGCGCGGCCCGGCGCACCGACACGGTACCGACGACGCTGCGCCACGACCTCCGGCAGCGGCCCAGCCGCACCGAGCCCTGGGCCGCTGCCCGGGCGCTGTGGCGGACCGGCCGCGCCCTCCGGTTGCCCCGGCCCGTGCACCGCCCGCGCACCGGGGATGAGGACGGGGACGCCAGGGAGGCCGCGTGAACGCCACCCTCGTCGCGCTCCTCCTGCTGCAGCAGGCTGCCGGCGTTGCGCCCGCCCCGGGGCAGCCCGTTGCCGCGCACGTCGGAAACCCGGCCGCCTACCCCTTCGGGGTCGGCGAGCGGTTCGTCTACAACGCCAGGCTGGGCTTCATCACGCTCGGCCAGGGCGCCGTCGAGGTGCTCCGGCGCGAGGAGTACCGCGGCCACGATTCCTTCGTGTTCCGCTTCCGGCTCGCCGCGGGCAACCGCTTCTACCGGCTCGACGACCAGCTCGAGAGCTGGACCGGCGTGAACGACATGATCTCCCGCCGGTTGCGGAAGACCCTGGACGAGAACGGCAAGGTGCGCGTCCGGGACGAGCTGATCTATCCCGACTCGGGCTTCCTCCGCGAGGTCGGGAAGTCGAGGACGGAGCCCACCGTCGAAGAGCCGCTCGACGACGCGGCGTTCATCTACTGGGTGCGGATGCTGCCGCTCGAGGTGGGCCGCACCTACCGGTTCGAGCGCTACTACAAGGCGCGCCGCAACCCGATCGTCGTCGAGGTCCTGGGCCGTGAGGAGCAGGAGCTGCCCGGCGGGCAGAAGGTGCAGTGCATCGTGCTCCATCCCGTCATCGGGAGCGGGAACCTCATGCGCGCGAAGAACGACGCGCGGATCTGGCTCACGGACGACGACCGCCGGATCCCGGTGCGCATCCGCACCAAGCAGCCGTTCGGCACCATCTCGCTCGAGCTCCGGGAGATGACCCTGCACGTCGCCGCCGCCCGGTGACGTATCACGAGGCCGACCTCGGCCGCGTGCGGACCGTGCCCATCGCCGGCCGGGCCAACAAGGTGTCGCCGGGACTGCTCGCCCGGCTGCCGGGCGCCCACCCGTCCTTCGCCGCCTTCCTCGACTCGCTCCCGGACATCCTCGCAGCCCGGGACCTCCGCCGGCTTGCCGGCGCCGTCGCCACCGCGGCCCGGGCCGGGAAGGGCGTGGTCCTCCTCCTCGGCGGCCACGTGGTCAAGGTGGGGCTCGGGCCCCTGGTGAACGAGTGGATCCGCCGGGGGGTGGTCAGCCACGTGGCGATGAACGGGGCCGCCGCCATCCACGATTTCGAGCTCGCGGCATGGGGCGGCACCAGCGAGGAGGTCGAGGCCGGCCTGGGCGACGGCACCTTCGGGATGGCGGAAGAGACCGGCCGGGAGATGAACGACGCGGTGCGCGCCGCACGCGACCGCCGGCAGGGCTTTGGCGAAGGGCTCGCCGAGGCGCTCGCCGCCCGCGCCGACCTGCCGGGGGCCGGGGCCTCGGTGCTGCTCGCCTGCCGCACCCACGACATCCCGGTCACCGTCCACGCCACCATCGGCGCCGAGATCATTCACCAGCACCCGCGCGCCGACGGCGCCGCCCTGGGGGACACCAGCCACCGCGACTTCCGCCGCCTGGCCGGTTCGCTGCCCGCACTGCACGAGGGCGGAGTGGTGATGAACTGGGGCAGCGCGGTGGTGATGCCCGAGGTGTTCCTCAAGGCGCTCACCATCGCGCGCAACCTGGAGGGTGGCCGGCCAGCGGCGTTCCTCGCGGCCGACCTGGACATGGTGCGCCACTACCGCCCGCGGTTGAACGTCGTCCAGCGGCCGACAATGGGGGGCGGGACGGGCATCCTCCTCACCGGCCACCACGAGATCCTGATCCCGCTCCTCATCTGGGCGGTCCTCGAAGAGCTCGGCCCCGCCTGAACGCACGACGCCCGGAGGCCGGAGCCCCCGGGCGTCACGCCGCGCCACAGCCGCCCTACTCGATCGGCCGCTTGCCCTTGATCATGTCCCGCACCTGGTCCGCCGTGCCCGGACTGAACACGCGCAGCAGCAGGTAGAACACGAAGCCGATGAAGGCGAACCACAGGAGCGCCCAGAAGAGGCCGAACGCGAGGCCCAGCAGCTTGAAGACGAGCTTCAGCGCCAGGATCGCCACGACGGCGAAGATCGCGTAGCCGATGAGCGACCGGATCATCTATCTTCCTCCTCGTTGGCCGGCGCAGTGGCCGGACTGCCCTTCCTACGGCCCTACGTTTCAAAAAGTTTCGTCGAGCGCCAAGTGACCACAGCCGTTGACGTTATCGTCGTGGGCGGCGGGGCCGTCGGGGCCACCTGCGCGCGGGAGCTTGCGCAGGCGGGCCGCCGCGTCCTCGTGGTCGAGCGGGGAGCCGAAGCGGGCGAGGCCTGGAAGGCCTCCGCCGGCATGCTCGCCCCGCAGGTGGAAGCGATCGAGGAGACCCCGCTCTTCGAGCTGGGCGTCCTGGCGCGCGATCTCTACCGCGAGCTGGCCCCGGCGCTTCGAGAGGCCACCGGCGTGGACATCGGTCTCCGGCAGGAAGGTATCGCCCGGCTCGCATTCGATGCAGGCGACGCCGACGACCTGCGGGCCCGGGTGTCCTGGCAGCGCCAGCAGGGCCACGTGCTGGACTGGCTCGACGACGAGGAAGCGGCGAACCGGTGGCCCTGGCTCCGCGACTGCCGCGGCGCGCTCTGGGCGCCGGAGGAGGGCGCGCTCGACGCGCGGGCGCTGGTCGCGGCCTGTCTCGAGGATGCGCGGCGGCACGGGGCCATCATCGTCACTGACGAGGTCCGGGCGATCGAGCGCCGCGGCGACCGGGTCACCGGGGTACTCGGGAGGGAGCGCTACGCGGCCCCCGACGTGGTCCTCGCGGCTGGCGCGTGGTCCGGGCTCGTCGCGGGACTGCCCACGCCCCTCCCGGTGGCCCCCATCCGGGGCCAGATGGTCGAACTGGCCCGGCCCGAGGGCACCGCACGCGGCATCTTCTTCATCCAGCACGCCTACACGCTCTTCCGGGACGACGGCATCGCCGCGGGCTCCACGATGGAGTACGCCGGCTTCGATCCCGCCACCACCGAGGAGGGAATCGCGCGGATCCTCGACGCCGCGGCCCGGATCTGCCCGATGCTGCGAGGCCGCGAGCCCCGGCGCATCTGGGCCGGCCTCCGGCCCGGGACCCCGGATGGCGCACCACTCATCGGGCGCGAGCCCGCCCTCGACGGCCTCTGGTACGCTACCGGCCACGGTCGGCACGGCATTCTCCTCGCCGCCATCACCGGCGTGATCATCCGGCAGCTGTTGCAGCGCGAACCGACCGTGCTCGAGGATCTCTCGGTCGTGGACCCCGGCCGCTTCTGGGGCTGGATCCGGGGCTGAGCCGCGCCCCGGGCTTCCGCCCGCCGGGCTGACCCGGCACGGGTCCATGCGGGCCTCCCGGCTGCGGTCGGCCATGTGCCGCGCGATGCGTGGCGTCGCCCGGACGGGGCCGCTAGACTGCGGAGGATGAGCATCCGCTCCCCACTTCCGCGACCCTGGCGCGCCGGGGCCCTCCTCCTGGCGCTTGGCCTGCCCCGCGCAGCCACGGCGCAGGATCCCGTCACGCGCGATCGGGGGGAATTCACCCGCTGGCTGATGAGCTCTCCCGTCAGCCCCGCCGCCGCGGTCGCCCACCGACCGATCGGCGAAGGGGTGACGATCGGACCGGAACGGGCGGACCTGCCTGTGGCCGGCCTGGCGGAGCACCGGCTGACCCGGGCCGGGGGGGCGGCCGTGCTCCGCGCACCCGACGGTCAGAAGATGCTGCCGCGGGGGAGGCCGGTGTCACTCGGGCCGCGGACGATCATCGTCGGAGGGCCGCGCGAGGCGCCGTGGCTCACAATGTTCGACTCGGCGGCCGCGCGGAGGTCCTTCCCGTACTATCCGGTGGCGCCGGCGCTGAGCTTCGTCGGCCCGCTCGATCCACCGGGGCGTGTCGCGACGGTCCGGCTGCTCACGCTCGACGGATATGAGGTGGAGGCCACCGAGGCGGGCAGCGTACGGGTGCCCCTTGGCCGGGACACGGTGGCCCTCGCCGTCCGGCGGGTGCCCGATCCCTCCACCGGTGAGTCCGAGCTCGAGATCTACCTCCAGGACGGCACGAGCGGGGACGGCACGTATCCCGCCGGCCGTTTCGTCACCCTCGATCCGCTGCCCGACGGGCGCTACCGGCTGGACTTCAACCGGGCCCGGAATCCCTTCTGCGCCTACAGCACCGCATACCCGTGTCCCGTGCCGTGGCCGGGCAACCGCGTCGCCGTCCGCATCGAGGCGGGCGAGCGGTACGCCGGCGGGGGGCCCGAACCACGCCCGCCCGCCCGATGAGACGGTACGCCGCCTCCGAGTGCCATCCCTCGCGACGTCGCGATTCGCCCGCAGCCCGGCCTCGCAGGCTGGCGTGAGCGCCCTCCTGGCCCTCGCGCTCGCCCTGCAGGTTGGCGGATCGGACCTCGCGGGCCCGTGGCGCGGGGCGCTCGACCTCGCCGGCGGAACCCTCCCCTTCCACCTCGGGATCTCGCGCAGCGCGGACGGGCACGCTGGCCGCCTTTGCAACGGCAGCGCCTGCGACGCGGTCGAGGTCCGGGTCGACGGCGACTCGGTGCGGATCGAGATCCCGGACTACGACGCGCGAATCGTCGCGGCGGCGCGCGGTGACTCGCTGGTCGGCGCGTACCGGAACGTCGGCAACCGCGGCCCCCGGACCATCCCGTTCCGCGCGGCGCGTGGACGCTGGCCCGCCGAGCCGCCCGACGAGCGGCTGGCGGGGAGCTGGGACGCCCTCTTCGGGGCGCCCGGCGGGCGGCAGAGCCCCCGGGTCATCCGGCTCTGGGCCGCCGAGGCCGGCGCCGAGGGGACCATCATCGGCAACAGCGGGGACACCGGACTCTTCTGGGGCGCCGCCCGCGGTGACAGCCTCCGTCTCGCCCGGTTCGACGGCTCCTACGTCTACCTCCTGACGGCGCGGCTCGAGGGCGACACGCTGCGCGGCATCTGGCACGCCGGGCTCCGGTCGCAGACGCCCTTCA
The DNA here is from genome assembly GCA_963717315.1 of uncultured Gemmatimonadales bacterium. GTDB lineage: Bacteria > Gemmatimonadota > Gemmatimonadetes > Gemmatimonadales > GWC2-71-9 > JAICEH01. Next base: position 5,643 of record CAVQWA010000059.1, on the reverse strand, counting down.
CCGCGGTTCGCACCACCGGGCGCGCGCACCTCACCGCCCCCACCGAGGTCACCCGCGCGGACACCGCCCCGTTCCGGTTCGCCTTTCCCGACCTCGACGGCCGCCTGGTGACCCGGGACGACCCGCGATTCCGGGGCAAGGTGCTGCTGGTGGACGTATTCGGCACCTGGTGCCCGACCTGCCACGACGCGGCCCCGGTGCTGGTTCAGCTGTATCGCGACTACCGCGCCCGCGGGCTCGAGATCGTGGGCCTCGCCTACGAGGTCACCGGGGACAGCCTGGTGGACAACCGGCAGCTCCGCCGCTACCGGGAGAAGTTCGGCATCGAGTTCACCCTCCTCCGCGCGGGGCTCAACGACACCGAGCTCACCGCGGCGACTCTCCCCCAGCTCGCCAACTTCACCGCCTACCCCACGACCCTCTTCCTCGACCGTCAGGGGCGGGTCCGTCGGGTGCACGCCGGCTTCTACGGCCCCGCCACCGGCGCGCAGCACGACCGCCTCGTGGCCGACTTCCGCTCCGAGATCGAGCGCCTCCTGGCCGAGCCGTAGCCGCTCCATCCGGCGAGGGCACGAATTCCGTCGGGTGGCATCGGCAACACGGTCCAAGTAGAATTCCGGGTTGTCGTTAGCCCCTCAGCCCGGAGATTCCGGACGTGGCCGTTCCGCTCGTCCAGCTCAGCCCTCGGCCCGCCTCACCGGCCCCCCACGGCCCCGCCCTCGTGCCGGGTCCGCGGAAGCCGGGCTGGCTCAAGGTGCCCGCGCCGGGCGGGCGGAATTATCTCCAGGTCAAGGCGATGATGCGGGAGCTGGGCCTCCACACCGTGTGCGAGGAGGCCCGATGCCCGAACATCGGGGAGTGCTGGGAACACCGGGCCGCCACGTTCATGATCCTGGGCGACGTGTGCACCCGGAATTGCACCTACTGTGCGGTGGCCCACGGCGCCCCGGAGCCGTTCGATCCGGTCGAGCCGGTGCGCCTCGCCGAGGCAGTGGAGCGGATGCGGCTCCGGCACGTGGTGATCACCTCGGTGGACCGGGACGACCTGCCCAACGGGGGTGCGGAGGCGTTCGCCGCCTGCGTCACTGAAATCCGCCGGCGCCTCCCGGACACCACCGTCGAGGTGCTGATCCCCGACTTCAAGGGCTCCGCGCAGGCGCTCCGGATCGTGATGGCGGCCCGGCCGGCCATCCTCAACCACAACCTCGAGACCGCCGAGCGGCTCTACCGGCTGGCCCGGCCCGGCGGCCGGTACGACCGGGCACTCCGGCTGCTGGCGGACGCCCGGCGGATCGGCGGCGGGAACCAGCTCACCAAGTCCGGCGTCATCCTCGGCCTGGGCGAGGAGTGGGACGAGATCCTGACCTGCATGCGGGACCTGCGGCGGAGCGACGTGGACATCCTCACGCTGGGACAGTACCTGCGGCCCTCCGACGGGCACCTGCCCATCGCGCGGTTCTATGCGCCGGAGGAGTTCGCCGAACTGGCGGGCATCGGCCGGCGGATGGGCTTCCGGCACGTGCAGGCGAGCCCGCTGACCCGATCGAGCTACCACGCCTGGGAGCAGGTGGACCGGGCGAAGGAGAACGTGATTCCGTGACGGCCACCGCCGGCCGCGGCCGGAAGCCCGCCGCCCTCGACTCCGAGACGGCCGGGCGCCTGCGCGGCTTCCTCCGGCAGATGCTGCTCATCCGCCATTTCGAGGAGCGCGCCGGCGAGGCGTACAGCCTCGGCCTGATCGGCGGCTTCTGCCACCTGTACATCGGCCAGGAGGCCGTCGCGGTCGGCACCATCTCCGCCCTCCGGGAGGACGACTACGTCATCAGCGCCTACCGGGAGCACGGGCACGCGCTCACCCGCGGGCTGTCCGCGCGCGCCGTGATGGCCGAGCTCTTCGGCAAGGCCACCGGCACCTCCCACGGAAAGGGCGGCTCGATGCACCTCTTCGACGCCGCGCGTCACTTCCTCGGCGGGCACGGGATCGTGGGGAGCCACATCGCCCTCGCCGCGGGCCACGCCTTCGCCAGCAAGTACCGGGGCCAGGACAGCATCACCCTCTGCTTCTTCGGGGAGGCGGCGGCGAACATCGGCGCCTTCCACGAGACGCTCAACATCGCGGGGCTCTGGAAGCTGCCGGTGGTGTTCGTCTGCGAGAACAACTTCTACGGGATGGGGACCGCGCTGCACCGGGCGGCCGCCATCGAGGACCTGCACAAGCGGGCCGAGAGCTACGGGATGCCGGGCGAGGCCGTGGACGGGCAGGACGTGGTCGCGGTGCGCGAGGCGATGGACCGCGCCGCGGCCCGTGCCCGCGCCGACGGCACCCCGACCCTGCTCGAGATCCGGACCTACCGGTACGTCGGGCACTCGATGTCCGACGCGGTGCACGGCACCTACCGGACGAAGGAGGAGGTCGAGGAGAAGAAGCGCCGCGACCCGATCCGGCTGCTCGCCGAGCTGCTGCGGGAGCGGGGCGGGCTGGAGGAGTCCGAGGTGGACGAGATGGAGGCGGCGGTGAAGGCGGAGGTCCAGGACGCGTGGGACTTCGCCGAGAGTTCCCCCGACCCCGACCCCTCGGCGCTGTTCACCGACGTCTACGCGCCGGAGGCCTGAGCGATGGCCGTCCTGACCTACCGCGACGCCCTCAACCAGGCGCTCCGCGAGGAGATGCAGCGGGATGACCGCGTCTTCCTGATGGGTGAGGAGGTGGCGGAGTACAACGGCGCCTACAAGGTGAGCCGCGGGCTGCTCGACGAGTTCGGCCCGCGCCGGGTGGTGGACACCCCGATCGCCGAGCTGGGCTTCGCCGGGATCGGTGTCGGCGCGGCGATGGTGGGGCTCCGGCCCGTGGTCGAGATGATGACGTGGAATTTCGCCCTCCTGGCGATCGACCAGATCGTCAACGGGGCGGCCAAGATGCGCTACATGAGCGGCGGCCAGCTCGGGGTGCCGATCGTCTTCCGCGGCCCCGGCGGCGCCGCGCTCCAGCTCGCCGCGCAGCACTCGCAGGCGTTCGAGAGCTGGTACGCGCACGTCCCCGGGCTCAAGGTGGTGGCGCCCGCCACGCCCGCCGACGCCAAGGGCCTCCTCAAGAGCGCCATCCGGGACGAGGACCCCGTGGTGTTCATCGAGGGGGAGATGCTCTACAACCTGAAGGGCGAGGTGCCCGAGGGCGGCGACCTGCTCGTCCCCATCGGGCGGGCGGACGTGAAGCGCGCGGGCGGGGACGTCACCCTCGTCTGCCACAGCAAGACCGTGGCGGTGGCGCTCAAGGCGTCGGAGCAGCTTGCGGCCGACGGGATCCAGGCCGAGGTCCTCGACCTCCGGTCCATCCGGCCGCTCGACGAGGCCGCGCTCCTCGCCTCGGTGGCGAAGACCCACCGGTGCGTGGTGGTGGAGGAGGGTTGGGCGTTCGCCGGCGTCGGCGCGCAGGTGGTGGACACCATCCAGCGCGAGATCTTCGACGAGCTCGACGCGCCGGTACTGCGCGTGACGCAGGCCGACGCCCCGATGCCCTACAACAAGCACCTCGAGAAGGCGGCGAAGGCCGACCCCGCGAAGGTCGTGGCGGCCGCGCGCACGGTGCTCTACCTGGAGTAGGCCGCCATGGCAACGAAGGTCGTGATGGAGGCCCTCTCCCCGACGATGGAGGAGGGACGCCTCATCGAGTGGAAGAAGCAGGAGGGCGAGACGGTCGCCACCGGCGACGTCCTCGCCGAGGTGGAGACCGACAAGGCGGTGATGGAGCTCGTCGCCCGCGCCCCGGGCGTGCTACGGCGACAGCTCGTCCCCGCGGGGGCCACCGTGCCGGTGTCCACCACGGTGGCGGTGATCGCCGGGAAGGACGAGGACATCGCCGCCCTGCTGGGCAATGGCTCCGCGGCCGCGACGGCGAAGTCGGCTGGGACGGCCGAGACGGCTGAGTCCGTCCCAGCCGCCCCAGCCGCCCCAGCTGCCCCAGCTGCCCCAGCTACCCCAGCTGCCCCAGCTGCCCCAGCTGCCCCAGCTGCCCCAGCTGCCCCAGCTGCCCCAGCTACGCCCGCGACCCCAGCTGACGGCGGACGGGTCAAGGCCTCCCCCCTCGCGCGGAAGATCGCCGCCGAGCGCGGGGTGGACCTGGCCGGCATCGCGGGCAGCGGCCCCGGCGGACGGGTCGTCCAGCGTGACGTCGAGCAGGCACCGGCGGCCGCAGCCGCTGCAGCCGCTGCAGCCCCGCGGCCCGCGCGCGTGCTGCCCGACGAGGGGTACGTCGACGAGCCCCTCACCCAGATCCGGAAGACCATCGCGAAGCGGCTGGTCCAGTCGCTCGGCCCGGTGCCCACCTTCTTCCTCACCACCGAAGTGGACATGGAGCGCGCGTGGGACGCCCGCGAGGCGCTCAAGGCGCTCGGCCCCGAGGGGAAGGTCTCGTTCAATGACATCATCCTGAAGGCGGTTGCGGTGACGCTCCGCCAGCACCCGGCGTGCAACGCCTGGTGGCAGGACGACCACGTCCGGTACTGGCGCGACGTGCACGTGGGCGTGGCGGTGGCGGTCGAGGACGGGCTGATCACCCCGGTGGTGCGCCACGCGGACCGCAAGACCCTGCGGGAGATCTCGGCCGAGGTGCGCGACATGGCCGGCCGGGCCCGCGAGCGCCGGCTCAGGCCCGAGGAGTACACCGGGGCCACCTTCTCGATCTCGAACCTCGGGATGTACGAGATCAGCCACTTCACGGCGATCATCAACCCGCCCGAGGCGGGCATCCTCGCGATCGGCGGCATCGTGGAGAAGCCGGTGGTCGTTGACGGCCAGGTGGCGGTCCGGCGCCGGATGCAGGTGACGATGTCCTGCGACCACCGGGTGATCGACGGGGCCACCGGGGCCGAGTTCCTAACCTATGTCAAAGTGCGCCAGGGCGGCAGGATCGTGTCGGTTGCGGTGATAGTCGCTGTCGCCGTCAACGCGCAGGGACGGCGCGAGGTGCTCGGCATCACGGTGATGCCCTCGGAAGCCGAGGCCTTCTGGACCGAGTTCCTGCGCTCACTGACCCGTCGGGGCCTGCGTGGCGTCAAGCTCGTCATCAGCGATGCGCACGAGGGGCTCAAGGCCGCTGCCGCCAAAGTGCTCGGTGCTTCCTGGCAGCGCTGCCGCGTCCACTTCATGCGCAATGCACTCGCATGCGTCGGCAAGCGTAACCGAGCCATGGTTGCCGCCGCGCTTAGAAACACCTTTGAACAGCCCAACCGAGAGGCGGCACGAGCGCAATGGAACAAGTTGATCAATGCCTTTGCCGACCCGGCTGATAAACTCGCCAAGCTCATGCGGGAGGCCGAGGACGACGTGTTCGCTTACATGGCTTTTCCAAAGGACCATTGGAGCCAGCTCCACTCGACCAATCCGCTCGAGCGACTGAATAAGGAGATCAAGCGGCGCACGAACGTCGTTGGCATCTTCCCCAACGACGACGCCATCATTCGGCTCGTCGGCGCGCTGATGCTCGAGCAGAACGACGAGTGGGCCGTCACACGCCGCTACATGAGCCTGGAAACCGTCGCACAAGTCTGCGATGATTGCATAATCGACGTCGCAAGAATCGCGGCGTTATGATTATCCGGCTAACCCTGCCGGACACGCCCAAGCAATACGTGGTGCTTTTTTTTT
>CAVQWA010000058.1:0-26068 GCA_963717315.1 uncultured Gemmatimonadales bacterium | reverse complement strand
CACCTGGCTCGGCGTTAAGCGCATCGCCAAGTGCCACCCGTTCCACCCAGGCGGATTCGATCCACCGCCTGAACTGCCTCCTTCCCGCACGCCCGAGCCGAACGCCTGAGAGCACAAGATGGACGAGAGTCAAAAGCGATCGCTCCTCATCATCGCAGTCGTCGCGACGGCGGGCCTGCTCGGCTATTATTTCCTGTTTCCGCCGACGCCTGAGCCGTCTCGGCGGCCGCCGCCCGTCGCCGACGCAGGCCATCCCGGCACGCGGCCGGGCACGCCGAACGCGCCGCTCGGCGCTCCCGTCGTGCTCAGTGAGGCCCAGCGCACCGAGCGCCTGCGGACGCAGCGCACGGCGACGATCGACACGCCCCAGTTCCGCGCGACGTTCACGAACCTCAACGCCGGCCTCGTTCACTACGAGCTCAAGGGCGAGCGCTTCACGCACACCGTCGACGATCCCCTGCGCCCCGGCGTGAAGCGGCGCGCTCCGATGGACCTGGTGACGACGAGCCAGGAGTAGTCGCGAGTCGGAAGCGAACCGCTCGCGACCCGCGACTCGCAGCTCGAGACTACTCCGGCGGCAGCCGCCGGTACCGCTCCAGCAGTTCGGTTTGCCGGCTCCCTGGTGGCACCTCCTGACCGCCGATCAGTACCAGCTCGGCGCGGGTCGAGTACTCGAAGGGATCGCCGCTCCAGACCACCACGTCCGCCAGCTTGCCGGGCTCGATCGAGCCCGCCGCGTCGGCCACCCCGAATGCGCGGGCCGGCGCGAGGGTGACCGCTTCGAGCGCGCCGGCCCAGGGGAGGCCGTTCCGCACCGCGTGCCCCGCCGCCCAGCGCAGGTTCCGTGGTCCCCCCGACTCGCCTTCGGTGAGAATCACCGTGGCGCCGGCCTCCGCCAGCAGCGCGGCGTTGTCCCAGCGTGCGCCGAGGTTGTCGAACCCCGGGACGTTCTGGTACGCATTCACGACCACCGGCACCCCGGCACGGGCGATCTCCGCCGCCACCCTCCACCCTTCCGCCGCCCCGAGCAGCACCAGCCGGAGCTTCCGCTCGGCCGCGAGGCGGAGCGCGTTCCGGATGTCCCGCTCCGAGTTCACGGCCGCGTAGAGCGGCTGTTCCCCGCGGAGCACCGGCAGCAGGGCCTCGAGCTCCTCGGCGGGCGCGGAGAGCGGCTGGATCGCGTTCCGGCGGTAATCGCCCCGCCGGCGATCGTACTCCGCCGCGTCGTCGAGAAGTCGCTCCAGGCGGGCGAGGCCCCGGGCGCGGGCGCCGGCCCCGGCGCCCTTCGCGGCGGCGCCGAGGTTCGCCAGCAGGGCGATTCCGTGGCGGCGAAGCAGGTCTTCCCGGCGTTCGCCCAGGAGGGCGATCCAGGCCGCCTGCCCGGCGACGAAGCCGCGGCCCGGCAGCACGACGGTCGAGGTAACGCCCTCCAGCCGCGCCACGGGGATCCGCACGTTGTCCGGGTTGATCCCCGCCGAGACGTCGAATGCCGGCGTCACGTCGCCCTCCACGTCGGTCTCGTCGGTCGCGTCGATGGACGAGACTTCCACCAGCCCCAGGTTCGACGACGGATGGATGAACCCCGGCGTCACCACCTTGCCACGGGCATCCACCCGCCGCGCCCCCGCGGGGGTGGCGACGTCCCGACCCACGGCCACGATCCGGCCGTCGCGGATGAGCACGGTGCCGTTCTCGATGGGAGCGCCGCTCACCGGGTGCACCGTGCCGCCGGTGATGGCGATGGTCTGCGCCTGCGCCGGCGCGGGGGCGAGCGCCAGGACGGCGAGCGCGGCGGAGAGTGCGACCCGGATCATCGTCCCACCCCCGGGGCAGCCTGTCCCAGGTTGAAGTCGGTGCGCGGCTGCCGCGCCGGGTCGGTGCGGTCGAACACCAGCCAGCCCTCGTTGAACACCAACTCCGCCTTGGCGTACACCGAGAAGGGGTCCGCCGACCAGACCACCAGGTCGGCCTTCTTCCCGGCCTCCAGCGTGCCGGTTTCCGCCTCCAGGCCGAGGGCCCAGGCGGGATTCGCCGTGATCCACCGGATCGCCTCCTCGCGCGTGACCGGGATGCCGGCCTGGAGGCCGGCGTAGAGCGCCTTGGCGGCCTCCTGGTTGAGCCGCTGGATCCCGCCTTCATCGTCCGAGTGGATGATCGGCCGCGCGCCCGCCTGCTGCAGCAGCGCGGCGTTCTGCGGCACGCCGTCGTAGGACTCCATCTTGAACCCCCACCAGTCGGCCCAGACCGAGGCCGCGGTACCGGCCTTCGCGAGCAGGTCGGCGATCTTGTACGCCTCGACGGCGTGGTGGAACGACCGGATGGTGAAGCCGAACTCCCGGGCCAGGTCGAGCATCTGCGCCATCTCGTCGGCGCGATAGCAGTGGTTCTGCACCAGGATCTCGCCGCGGAGCACTCCGGCCAGCGACTCGAGGCGGAGGTTCCGCTCCGGCGGGCTGCCCTTCGGGCCGGCGCGCCACCTGTCCCACTTCCCCCGGTACTCCTCGGCGGCGATGAACGCGGCACGGTAGCCGGCCATGCTGCCCATCCGCGTCGACGGACCCCGGCTGCGGTAGACCCGCTTCGGATTCTCCCCGCAAGCCATCTTGAGCCCATACCTCGCGCCCGGGTACTTCATCTCCTGCACCGTGCGCGCGGGCACCAGGCGGATGACCGCGGAGCGGCCGCCGATCAGGTTGGCGGAGCCCGGCAGCACCTGGATCACCGTCACGCCGCCCGCGATCGCGAGCGGGATCTGCGGATCCTGCGGCCAGATCGAGTGCTCGGCCCACACCTCCGCAGTCACCGGGTTGGTCGCCTCGTTGCCGTCGCTCTCGGCGAAGGTCCCGGGCGCGGCGTAGACCCCGAGGTGGCTGTGGGTGTCGATCAGGCCCGGCGTCACGAACTTCCCGGTGCCGTCCACGACCATCGCTCCCTCCGGGGCGGCCAGCGTCGTGCCGATGGCGGCGATGGTCCCGTCCCGCAGCAGCACCGAGGCGTCGCGCAGTTCGGGGCCGGCCGCGGTGAGCACGGTGGCGTTGCGGATCAGCACCGGGGGGAAGGGGCGCCGTGCGTAGGTGGAGGCGTACTGCGGCCGGTCGAGGGAACTCGTCCCGTCCGCCTGGGGCGTGGGTGAGCGGGGAGGGGCCTGGCCGGCGCAGGCAGCCAACAGGGCGGCGCCGAGGAGGAGGATCTGGCGGGGCATCAGCGGAACCCGGGAGTGGAGGGAAGGGGGCACGTCACTGGGAGGGCACGAACTCGAGCGGGGATCCGGTCACCCCCACGCGAACCAGGCGTCGCGGGGCGGCGAGCGTCCCGAAGAACGCGAGCGTGGACTCGGGACCTGCCACTTCGAGGCGCCAGGCATCGAAGCGGCCGGCAGGGACGTCCACGGCCACCTGGTCCCTCACGGTCAGGGTCATCGGGACCATCCGGCTCTGGCTCGCCGAGACGACGGTGGCGGTCGATGTCGTCCCCGGGACAAGCGGGAGCGCGGGCCCCAGGGCCTGGAGCGCGTCGTCATCCACCACCGCCCCCTCGGCCGAGTCGATGTCGAACGACCTGAACGAGCCGTCCGCGGCCGGAGTGCTGGAGCGCCCCCGGACGCGGCCGCCCTCGTACGCGAGGTCGGTGGCCAGCGGCAGGCCACGGCCCGTGCCGCGCTGCTCCACACGGTGCATGGCCCCGCTCGCGTGGAGCCGCACCGAGGTTCACCGGAGGCGGCGCCTGGCCGGAGGCGGAGGCGGCCGGCGCCGGCACGGCGAGGGCGAGCACGGGAAGTCGCTTGGCCATTGCCTCAGTCATTCCAGCGGTAGAAGCCCTCGCCCGTCTTCCGCCCGAGTTTCCCCTCCGCCACCAGGCGCCGGAGGAGGTCCGGTGCGCGGTACTGCTCGCCGCCCAGCTCGTGAAGCAGCACGTCGGCCACCCGGAGCCGCACGTCCAGCCCCACCAGGTCGGTCAGGCGGAGCGGCCCCATCGGGTGATTGTAGCCCAGTACCATCGCCCGGTCGATGTCCGGTGCGCTCGCGACCCCCTGCTCGAGCATCCGGATCGCCTCGAGGCCGAGCACGATGCCGAGCCGGCTCGAGGCGAAGCCGGGAGTGTCCCGGACCACGATGGCTTCCTTGCCCAGGTCGGCCACCACGGCGCGTGCCTCCGCGAGCGTCTCGGCGTCCACCGCGTCGTGCACCACGATCTCCACCAGCCGCATCACCGGCACCGGATTGAAGAAATGGAGCCCGACCAGGCGGCCGGGCCGGGGCAGGTCCGCGGCGAGCGCTCCCACCGGCAGGGACGAGGTGTTCGTGGCGAGGAGGGCGTCGGGATTCGACCAGTCGCTCGCCTGGGCCAGCACCTCGCGCTTGACCCCGGAGTCCTCGGCCACCGCCTCGATGGCGAGGTCGGCGCCGCGGCACGCGTCGCGGATGGAGCCCGCGGGGCGCAGGCGGGCCGCGGCGGCCGCGGCGGCGGCCGGCTGCAGCTTGCCCCGGGCGACGCCGCCGTCGAGCAGCTCCCCCACCCGCGCCACGCCCCGGTCACGGGCGCCGGGGTCGGCGTCGTGCAGCGCGGTGGCCCACCCCGCGGTCACGCAGGCGTGGGCGATGCCGGTGCCCATCACGCCCGCGCCCAGGACGGCGACGGTGCGCGCGGTCACGCGGTGTCCTCGAGCACCGCGCGCGCTCGGTCGGGGACGTCGGTGCAGATCCCGTCCACGCCGAGCGCCGCGAGCCGGCGGATGTCCTCCGCGCGGTCGGCGGTCCACGCGATCACGCGTCCACCCACCGCCTGCGCGGCGCGCACCGTGGGGGCGGTGACGCGGTCCTGGCGGGGCCACAGGTCGCCGGCGCCGGCCCGGGCGAGGAGGGCCGCCGGGTCTGGCGGGTCCTCCTCGACCAGCAGGCCGACGCGAAGCCCCGGCCGGCGGCGTGCAAGCCGGGCCACGAGGGCGTGGTCGAAGGAGTGGACCGCGGACCGGCCCGGGGCGGCGGAGATCGCCGAGAAGAGCCCATCCTCCGCCGCGGGCGGCATCGCCTTCACCTCGATGAACGTCTCGAGATCCGCCAGCGCGGCCAGGGCCTCCTCGAGGAACGGCGGGGGCTCGCCGTTGGTCAGCAGGGCACGCCGCGCGTCCGCCGCGTCGAGGTGGGCGATGGCGCCGAGCCCGGGCAGGTCCGGGTCGTGGTGCACCAGCAGCCGGTGGTCCCGGGTGGCATGCACGTCGAGCTCCACCCCGTCCGCCCCGAGCGCCACCGCCAGGCGGAACGCCTCGATCGAGTTCTCCCGCGCCCTCGCGGAGGCGCCGCGATGGGCCACGATCAGCGGGCGGGTCACGGCCCGGTCCCCGCCTCCACGACCAGGGCGATTCCCTGGCCGACCCCGATGCACATCGTCGCCACGCCGTAGCGCCCGCCGCGGCGCCGGAGCGCGTGGACCAGCGTCGCGAGGAGGCGTGCGCCGCTCGCGCCGAGCGGATGGCCGAGCGCGATGGCGCCGCCGTGCACGTTGACCCGGGCGGGATCGAGGTCGAGGTCGCGCATGCACGCCAGCACCTGCGCGGCGAAAGCCTCGTTCAGCTCCCAGAGGTCCACCTCGCCGACGCCGAGGCCGGCGCGGGCGAGGGCCTTCCGCACGGCCGGCACCGGACCGATGCCCATCACCTCCGGGCTGACGCCGGCCACCGCGGCGGCCACGACCCGGGCGAGCGGCACGGCGTCGGACCCCCGGGCGGCGGCGGCGCTCACCACCGCCAGCGCCGCTGCGCCGTCGTTGATCCCGCTCGCATTGCCGGCGGTCACCGTCCCCTCCCGCTCGAACGCGGGTCGGAGCGCGGCGAGCGCCCCCCGGGTCGTGCCGGGCCGGGGATGCTCGTCCCGCTCGACCACGCCGCCCCCGGGCACGCGGACGGGCACGAGCTCCGCGGCGAAGGCGTCCTCGGCGGCAGCCGCGGCGGCCCGGCGCTGGCTCTCCGCGGCGAACTCGTCCTGCATCTCGCGGGTGATCCCGTACCGCCGAGCGACGACTTCGGCGGTGTTCCCCATCGCAATCGTCCACTCGGAGGGCAGCCGCGGGTTGGTGAACCGCCAGCCGAGCGAGCTGTCCGCCACCTCGGGCGCGCCGCGCGGCCACGCGCGATCCGGTTTCCGCATCACCCAGGGGGCCCGGCTCATCGACTCGACCCCGCCCGCGAGGAACCGCTCGCCCTCGCCCGCGCGGATCGCCTGCGCGGCGGAGGCCACCGCCTGCAGTCCGCTGCCACAGAGGCGGTTGACCGTCTGGCCCGGCACCTCCACCGGGAAGCCGGCGAGCAGGGCCGCGATGCGCGCCACGTTCCGGCTGTCCTCGCCGGCCTGGCCGGCGCATCCGAGGATCACGTCGTCGAGGGTGGCGGGGGGGAGGTCCGCGCGCCGCGCCGCCTCGCCGAGCACGAGCGCGGCGAGGTCGTCGGGCCGGATCCCGGCGAGGGCTCCGCCGGCGCGGCCGATGGGCGTCCGGCAGGCGGCGGTGATGAGGACGTCGGCGTGCGGCATGGCGCGTAACCTATGGCGGCGGAGCCGCGCGGCAAAGCGCGCCGGTGCGTCCGGCGAGGCTTTCCCCCGGGCTGGCGGGAGGGTAGGATTCGAGGGTTCCCACCGTCTCCCCGGAGTCCGCGATGCGTCGCCTTGTCCCGGCCCTCGCTGTCGCGCTCGCCCTGCCCCTCTCGGCTGCGCCCGCGCAGGTCGTCTACCGCGTGCCGGTCCAGGGCACGATCGAGAACGGCCTCGCGCCGTTCGTCGCGCGGGCCCTTGCCGAGGCCCGCACGGCCGGCGCGGCGGCGGTGCTGCTCGACATCGACACGCCCGGCGGCCGGATCGACGCCGCGGAGCGGATCGTGGATGCCGTCCGGCGGAGCGAGGTTCCGGTCCACGCCTGGGTGCACCCGCGCGCCTTCAGCGCCGGGGCGTTCATTGCGCTCGCCGCCCGGCAGATCTGGGTCGAACCCGGCGGCGTGATCGGCGCGGCCACCCCGGTGGGCGGGCAGGGGGAGAAGCTGCCGGAGAAGTACGTCTCCGCGATGCGGGCGGAGTTCCGTGCCCTCGCCGAGGAACGGGGCCTCGACCCCCGCATCGCCGAGGCGATGGTGGACGAGTCCGTGGCGGTGCCCGGGGTGGTCGAGGCCGGCCGCCTCCTCACCCTCAGCGCGGACGAGGCGGTCCGGCACGGCGTGGCCAAGGGCCAGGCCGCGACGCTCGAGGCCACGCTCGAGGCCCTCGGGCTCGCCGGGGCCACCGTCGTCACGCCGGCGCCGAACTGGGCGGAGAAGGTCGTCCGGTTCGTCACCAACCCGCTGGTCGCGCCGATGCTCCTCTCCCTCGGGATGCTCGGCCTGGTCTTCGAGCTCAAGGCCGGGGCCTTCGGCCTCGGCGGCCTGGTCAGCCTCGCCTCGCTCGGGCTCTTCTTCGGCTCCAGCGTGCTCCTCGGCCTCGCCGGGATGGAGGAGGTCATCCTCCTGATCCTGGGCATCATCGCGCTGGGCGTCGAGGTGTTCGTCCTGCCGGGCTTCGGGGTCGCGGGGGCCGCCGGCATCCTGCTCGTCGGGGGCAGCGCGGTGCTGGCCATGCTGGGCCACTTCCCGACCGGCGCCGACGTGACCCGGGCGCTCGTCGTCCTCGGCGCGGCCGGCGTGATCACCGCCGCGGTGGTCTTCGCCTGGCTCCGGCACCTGCCGTTCAGCCCCCGCTTCCGCCGGGCGCTGCTGACCGAAGGGCTGGACGCGAGCGCGGGGTACGTCGCCGCGCTGCCGCGTGCGGAGCTCGTCGGGCGCGAGGGCACCGCGGCCACCGACCTGCGGCCGGCCGGCACCATCATCCTCGACGACGAGCGGATCGACGCCGTCGCGGAGTCCGGCTACATCGCCGCCGGGACGGCGGTGCGCGTGGTCCGCGCCGAGGGCTATCGTCACGTCGTGCGTCCGGTCGCCTGAACGGCAGCCGGGCCCGACCCTCCCATCTTCCATCCGCCGGAGCGACTGGTGAGCGACTTCTCCACGCTGGGTCCCGGGATCATCCTGGTCCTGTTCTTCTTCGGGTTCCTCCTGCTGGTGGTGTTCCTGCGCTTCTTCCCCATCGGCCTCTGGTTCCAGGCGCTGGTGTCGGGGGTGCGGGTGCCGTTCCTGCAGCTCTTCTTCATGCGGTTCCGGAAGGTGAACCCGTCGGGGATCGTCACGCCGCTCATCACCGCCCACAAGGCGGGCCTGGCCCTCAGCATGGACCGGCTGGAATCCCACTACCTCTCCGGGGGCAACGTGCCCCGCGTGGTGAACGCGCTGATCTCGGCCGACAAGGCCGGCATCCCCCTCGACTTCAAGCAGGCCACCGCGATCGACCTCGCCGGCCGCGACGTCTTCGAGGCGGTGCAGGTGAGCGTCAACCCCAAGGTGATCACGACGCCGAAGGTGGCGGCGATGGCCAAGGATGGCATCCAGCTCCTCGCGCTGGCGCGGGTCACCGTGCGGGCGAACATCAATCGGTTGGTGGGCGGCGCGGGCGAGGAGACGATCCTGGCGCGCGTCGGCGAGGGCATCGTGAGCACCATCGGCTCCGCCGCATCGCACAAGGCGGTGCTCGAGAATCCCGACATGATCTCGAAGACGGTGCTGGCCAAGGGGCTCGACGCGGGGACCGCGTTCGAGATCCTCTCCATCGACATCGCCGACGTGGACGTGGGGAAGAACATCGGCGCCGAGCTGCAGACCGACCAGGCCGAGGCGGACAAGCGGATCGCGCAGGCCAAGGCGGAGGAGCGGCGGGCGCTCGCCGTGGCGATGGAGCAGGAGTACCGGGCGGAGGCCCAGAAGCAGCGCGCCGCCGTGATCGCGGCGGAGGCCCAGGTGCCGCTCGCGATGGCCGAGGCGTTCCGCAGCGGCAACCTCGGCGTGATGGACTACCAGCGCTACAAGAACATCGAGGCCGACACCTCGATGCGGCAGTCCATCGCCGGGGACGACGGCGAGTCCCGGCCCGAGGGGGAGCGCTGAGCGATGGAGGGGCTCTGGGTCTTCCTCGTGGTCGCCTACGTCGCGCTCTCCTTCATCTCGGAGGCGAGGAAGAAGCAGCGCGGCGGCACCCCGGAAGAGGCCCGGCGGCGCGCCCGCGCCGCGGCCCGGGAGCGGGCGGAACGCCTCGCGAGGGTGGGGGCCACGCCGGCCGCGCGCGGGGCCGACTTCGGGACCACCGCCACGCAGGTCGAGGCGCGCCGGCTGGAGGAGCTCCTGCGCGGCCTGGGGGGCGCGCCGGGAATGCCGGATGACGCCGTCGGCGTCCTGGTGCCGGCGCCGGAGGCGCCGGGCGAGGCCTACAGCCTCGAGGGCGTCACCCTCGAGGGCGAGTCGCGTGAGGTGGCGCCGGTGCGGCCCGCCCGGGAGCCGGGAGCCGAGGAGGAGTCGGCCAGCCGCCTCGTCCAGCGCCGGATCGACGCGGCCGCGGCACGCGGCGGCGCCCTCGGGCCGTCGGACCATGCCGCGTTCCATCGCCGGCTCGCTGTCCAGTCGGCCCCGGCCGAGGTGGAGCGGCCGAGGGCTCGGTCGGCCGCACTCGTGGGTACCAGGAAGGAGCTCCGGCGCGCGATCGTGTGGAGGGAGATCCTCGGGCCCCCCGTCGCATTGCGCGTGGGCGACCCGGTGTGACGGAGGTGGGCGGGGGCGCCGGGTGGCGCCCCCGCCCGCATTCAGGCGGTGGAGCGGTGCCCGTTGCCGTCGAGCAGGTCCCAGGGGTCCTTGGTGGGCGCCTGCACCCACGCCTGCCGCGTGGCCCGCTGCCAGAACCCGAGGTCCAGCCGGGGGAGGCCGAAGTGCGCTTCCGCCGCGTCCCAGATGAGCTTCGGCACCGCGTGGCCGCCTTCCCGCAGGGCCTGGCGCCGCATCCCCTTGGCGAGCCGGAGCGCTTCCGCCCCGGTGGGATCGAGCTTCCGTGGCCCGTCGTCCAGCGCCGCCAGGAGCCGCATCACGTGCTCGAACGACACCGCCATGTGGCGCTCGACGTCGGCGTCGTGGATGTCGTGCCGGCTCTTCTCCCGCGCGAAGGTGAAGGCCCTCCGGTAGGTCCGCCGGTCGGCCAACTGCACCATCCCGCGGAACAGCCGGCGGTTGGTCGGGATGCTGAAGAGCGTCGGCGAGATGATGCGGTCGAGGTGCGCGTCGGCGTCCACGTGGTCGTGGCGCAGGAGCTCCCACGCCTCCCGGGCCCACCGTCCCCCGAGGTGGCTCTCGAACCGGGCTTCCCAGTACGCATGACCCAGCCCCTTGATCAGGGCCGTCGCCGCAAGCTGCCGCGGGACGTAGAAGTTGTGCGCGACGGTGTCCGCCGCGAGGTGGCTCAGGTAGCCCAGCCCGAAGGCGCGGAGCCGGTCGTCCTCGGCGCGGTCGTGCACCTCCTGGCCCAGGTGCCAGTGGTGGCTGTGCCGGTGCACCGGCGCATAGTCCTTGGCGAACGACGTGTCCGGCGCGATGCTGCCGTAGAGGTACTCGACCGGGTGGGCCCGGAGGAGGGCGGCGAGCGCGGGGGGGAGCAGCGCGAGGTTGTCGAGGATGGACTGCCCGATGAAGACGTGCGTCCCGGGAGTCCAGGCGTGGAGCGGGTCCGGGAGGAGCAGCGATGCCGCCGCGACCACCACGAGCGCGGCGACCACCCGGCGCAGGTTCATGCGAACCACCGCTTCGACCGCCGCCGCCTCCGGCCAAGGAGGGAGCGCGCGTGGCCCGCCACCGACCGGCCGGTCCGGAGCGCGCCTGCGAGCGAGAGGGCCGTGTCTGCCACCTCCTCGTACACCACGTCGTAGAGCGCGTCGAGGTCGCCGAGGCGCTCCTCCGCCCGTGCCGTGGCGGCCTCCACCTTCTTCCGCACCCGGCGGGCCGTCCCCAGCACTGCCTCGGCCTCCTCCTGCACCCGATGGGACACCGCCTCCCCCCGGCCGGTGATCGCGCGGAGCGACCGCAAGGCGGGGACGAGCTCGTCGCGGAGGTCATCCACCGCCGGCGAGAGCTTGTCGAGCTGCCGGGCGGCCCTGAGCACCACGAACGCCACCGCGACGCCGAACACCACGGCCACCGCCATGACTCCGAGCGACACGGCCATCACCGTCCACTGCCACGCGGGGACCCCCGCGTCGGGGAGCTGCCGGATGAGGAGCGCGGCCATCGCCACGGGGCCTCCAGGTACGAGTCGCTTCGAATATAACGGTCGGCACGCGGCTTGA
Source organism: uncultured Gemmatimonadales bacterium (assembly GCA_963717315.1). Lineage (GTDB taxonomy): Bacteria > Gemmatimonadota > Gemmatimonadetes > Gemmatimonadales > GWC2-71-9 > JAICEH01. The sequence goes on along the minus strand of CAVQWA010000058.1, from coordinate 14,842 downwards.
CCCCGCCCCCACCCACCCGGCAAGCTTCCTTCATGCCTCCAGCCTTCCGCGTCCAGGGCGGCGCCCAGCTCCGCGGCACCGTCCGCCCCGCCGGCAACAAGAACGCCGCGCTCCCGATCATCGCCGCCACCCTCCTCGCCGACGGGCCGGTGGAGCTCGACAACGTCCCCCACATCCGCGACGTGCTGACCCTGCTCGACCTGGTCGGGCACCTCGGGGCCGGGATCGAGTGGCTGGGGGAGAACCGGGTGCGGGTGGACACCCGGGCCGCGCAGGGGCGGACCCTCGACCCGGAACTCTGCGCGAAGATCCGCGCCTCGATCCTGCTTGCCGGCCCGCTCCTCGCGCGATTCGGCTCGGTGACGCTGCCGCCTCCGGGCGGTGACGTGATCGGCCGCCGCCGGGTGGACACCCACTTCCTCGCCCTCGAGCGGCTCGGTGCCGAGGTGGTGGTGGGCGACCGGTACGAGGTGGTGGCCAAGCGGCTCCGCGGGGCCGACATCTTCCTCGACGAGCCGAGCGTCACGGGCACGGAGAACGCGCTGATGGCCGCAGTGATGGCCGAAGGCACCACGGTGCTCCGCAACGCCGCGAGCGAGCCCCACGTCCAGGACCTGGCCCGGATGCTCGTCACGCTGGGCGCGCGCATCGATGGAATCGGCACCAACACCTACGTCATCGAGGGCGGGCAGGCACTCGGCGGGGGGATGCACCGCATCGGGCCGGACCACATCGAGATCGCCAGCTTCATCGGGCTGGCCGCGGTCACGAACGGGGCGCTGGTCATCGAGGACGTGCGGGGCGAGGACTTGCGGAGCACGCTGCTCGGCTTCGAGCGCCTCGGCATCCGCCCGCGCCTCGACGGCCCCCGCCTCATCGTGGACGCCGACCAGGAGCGCCGGATCCGGCCCGACCTGGGCGGCCACGTGCCGAAGCTGGAGGACGGCCCCTGGCCGGCCTTCCCGGCGGACGCCATGTCCATTGCCATCGTCGCCGCCACGCAGTGCGAGGGGATGGTGCTCGTCTTCGAGAAGATGTTCGAGTCACGGCTGTTCTTCGTGGACAAGCTGATCGGGATGGGTGCCCGGATCGTGCTCTGCGACCCGCACCGGGCGGTCATCAACGGCCCCTCGCACTTGCGCGGCGGCACGGTCGAGTCGCCCGACATCCGGGCGGGGATGGCGATGCTCCTCGCCGCGCTCGCCGCGGAGGGGACGAGCACCATCCACAACGTCGGGCAGATCGAGCGCGGGTACGAGCGGATCGACGAGCGCCTCCGCGCGCTCGGCGCGTCGATCGAGCGGCTCGACTGACGTGCCGGGCTCCGCCCGGGCCGCGCTCCGCGAGTCGCCGCTGCCCGGGGCGGTGCCCCGGCTCGAGGTCCCCCGTTGGCGGGAGCGATTCGGCCTCGTCGCGGGGGTCACCTGGCGGGGCGCCGGGCGGCACGGCTTCGACCTCGGCCTCGCCAGCGCCGAGCCGGTGGGCGAGGTGATGGACCGGTGGCGCGCCTTCCGGGCCGCCGCGCCCGGATTCGACGCCACGGTGATGGGCCGGCAGGTGCACGGAGCCGAGGTCCGCTGGCACGTCGACCCGTCCGGCTGGGTCATCCTCGAGGGCGTGGACGGCCACGCCACCGACCACGCCGGCGTGTTGCTCTGCGTGACGGTGGCCGACTGCACCCCCGTCTACCTCGCGGCCCCCGGGCAGGGCGCCATCGCCCTGCTCCACGCCGGGTGGCGAGGCGCCGCTGCCGGGATCCTGGCCCGGGGGGCAGCCCTCCTCCACGGCCGGACCGGGGCCGGGGCGGGCGACCTCGTGGCCCACCTCGGAGTCGCCATCTGCGGCGCTTGCTACGAGGTGGGACGGGAGGTGCTCGAGGCCTTCGGCCTCCCGGTGGATGGCCCCGGGCCCTGGCACCTCGACATCCGGGACGTGCTGGAACGGCAGGCCCGGGCCCTCGGGGTGTCCGACGTGACCCGGTCGGAATGGTGCTCCGCGCACGACCGGGACCGGTTCTACAGCCACCGGGCGAGCCGGGGGGCCGATGGCCGCATGGTGGCCTATCTCGGCCGCCCGGTTGACGCTAGCGGGGGCGGCCGCTAGAATTCCGGCTTGGGCGGTTACCACCCGTCCGGCAGTGCGGTGGCCGACGATGTGGGGGAGTTCCCCACATTTTTTTTTGGGTCTTCCGATGATCGCCGATCCGCTGCTCGATCCGATCCGCCGGCTCCTCTCCGAGCTCGGCTACGAGCTGGTGGACCTCCGGCGCGGCGGCACCCCGGCCCGTCCGGTGCTGCGGGTCCGCCTCGACCTCTCCCACAGCGAGCCCGGCCGGCGCGTCTCGGCCGACGACTGCGTGCGGGCGAGCCGGGCGCTCGAGCGATGGCTCGAGGGACCGGGCGGACTCGGCCAGCGGTACGTGCTCGAGGTGTCCTCGCCGGGGATCGAACGCCCGGTGGTGTTCCCGGAGCACTGGCGACGGTATGCGGGGCGGGAAGTGCGGCTCCGCGCGGAATCGCTGCCGGGACGGCCGGTGGCGCGGATCATCGCCGTGCCGGACGAGGGGCGGGTGACCCTCGGCCTGGGCGACGGCCGCGAGGTGACGGTTCCGCTGGCGGAGATCCGCGAGGCCACCCTCGTGGTGGACTGGACGACCCTAGGCAAACGGCAGGAGTGACGATGGCGGGTTCGGCAGAGCTGTTGACCGCGTTCCGCGAGCTCACGACGACGAAGCAGCTCGAGCGCGGCGAGTTGCTCGATCTGCTCAAGGACGGCATCCAGGCCGCCCTGATGCGGAGCTACGGCCCGAACGTGAAGTTCGAGCTGGACGTGGACGAACTGAAGGGCACCATCCGGGTGGTCCGGCTCCGCCAGGTGGCGGAGACGGTCGAGGACCCGTCCTGGCAGGTCTCCCTCGAGGAGGCGCGGTACGAGGACCCCGACTTCCAGCCCGGCGACGTGCTGGAGGAGGAGGTGCCGTTCGCGCAATTCGGCCGGCTCGCCGTCCAGGCCGCCAAGCAGCGCATCATCCAGCGCGTGCGCGAAGGCGAGAGGAACCGCATCCGCGAGGAGTTCGGCGACCAGGTGGGCGACCTGCTGTCGGGCGAGATCCAGCAGGTCGAGCGCGGCAAGTTCGTCATCATCCTGCCGAAGTTCCGCGAGGCCGAGGCGATCATCCCCTACCGCGAGCAGAACCACCGCGAGCATTTCCACCAGGGCGACACCATCCGGGCCGTCCTCAAGAAGCTCGAGGAGACGCCCAAGGGCCCCCGCCTCATCCTCTCCCGCGCCGACCCGGGGTTCGTGATGGCGCTGTTCCGGCTCGAGGTGCCCGAGATCCAGCAGGGCATCATCGAGATCCGCGGCATTGCGCGCGAGACCGGCAGCCGGACCAAGGTGGCGGTGATCTCCCGCGATGACGCGATCGACCCGGTCGGCGCCTGCGTGGGCCTCAAGGGCTCGCGGGTGCAGGCGGTGGTGAACGAGCTGGGCGGGGAGCGGATCGACATCGTGCCCTGGTCGCCCGACCCGGAGCGCTTCGCCCGGCTCGCCCTGGCCCCGGCCCGCGTCGCGAAGGTCTTCTCCGATCCCGACACCAAGACCATCCAGGCCATCGTGGACGAGGACCAGCTCTCGCTGGCCATCGGCCGGAACGGCCAGAACGTCCGCCTGGCCTCGGAGCTCACCGGTTGGAAGATCGACCTCTACTCCAGCCGGGAGTGGCTGGAGCGCGGCGGCGAGGGCCCGCTGTTCGCCCCGCTGCCGCCCGAGGATGAGGCGGCCACCCACGTGCCGCTCAGCGAGCTGCAGGGCCTCTCGCCCGAGCTCGTGGCATTGCTCGAGGGCGCCGGGTTCCGGCACCTCAACGAGATCCTCGACTTCGAGCGCGAGGACGTGCTCCGCGTGCCCGGGATGACCGAGGCGCTCGCCGGCGAGCTCGAGGCCTTCCTGGCCGAGCTGATGGAGGAGGGCGGCGAGGAGGCCGGCGGCTGATGGAGCGCCTCCTGGGCCTGCTCGGCCTGGGGATGCGCGCGGGGCAGCTGGTGGTCGGCGTGGACGCCGTGCGGCGCGCGCTGCAGGCGAACGAGGTGCGGTGCGTGGTCGTGGCGTCGGACGCCGGGCCCCGCGCCGCCGAGAAGGTGGTGCGGTTGGCCCGGGGACGCGGGGTGCCCCTCGTCCCGGGGCCCGCCGCGGAGATGCTGGGTGCCCGGCTCGGGCGCTCGGCGGTGATGGCGGTCGGTGTCCGGGACCGCAAGTTGGCCGACGGCGTCCTGCGGTCGGCCACCGGGTCCCCTTGAGGAGGTGGACGTGGGCAAGCTGAGGGTGCACGAGCTGGCGGCGGAATTCGGGGTGGAGGTCGAGCGGCTGCTCGAGCTTCTCCGGGAGATGGGCGTCTTTGTCCGGAGCCACCTTTCCACGCTCGAAGCCGACCAGGTGGCGGCGGTGCGCGTCCGGTGGGAGCGGGAGAAGCGGCGCGCCGCGGAGGAGCCCAGGCCGAAGCGCGGCCGGCGGAAGGCGGTGGCCGAGGCCCCCGCGCCGGCTCCCGAGGTGCGTCCGGTCAAGCGCCGTCGTACCGCCGCCGAGGTGGCCGCCGCCGAGGCGGAGCAGGCAGCGGTGGACGCCGAGCGGCAGGCGGAGCTCGAGGCGCTGGAGCGCGAGCGGATGGAGCTGGAGCAGCCGGAGCCGGCCAAGCTGTCGCTGGAGGAGCGCGCCCGCGCCCTGTTCAAGGAGCTGCCCCCGGCGCCGCCCGAGGAGGAGGCGTCGCAGGAGCCGGCCGGGGAACCCGCCCGCCGACCCGCGCCGCGTCCCGCCGAACCCGCGGCGGAGGGCGCCCCGGCACCCGCGGCCCCGGCGGGGGCCTCCCCGGCCGCCCCCCGGGCGCCATTCATCCCCCCGCGGGTGCCGCGACCGGTCCGCGCGGGGCTGCCGAAGCCGGTGTTCTCCAGCGCGCCGGCCCCCGCCGCGCCCGCGGAGCGCGGCCCGGCCCGGCCCGCCCGGCCCGGCGAGGTGGCACCCGCGACCGGCGGCGACGCCGCCCGCGGCCGGCGCGGCAAGAAGGGCCGCCGTGACAAGGTGGACCAGGAGGCGGTGCAGGCGAACATCTCGCGCACGCTCCAGGGGATGAAGGGCGCGCGCCGGGCGGCGCGCCGGAGCGACGAGCCCAGCTATCGCGACATCGTCGCCGGACAGCGGGCGGAGGAGCGGGAGCGGGAGAAGACCCGGATCCGGGTGAACGAGTTCATCTCGGTCGCCGAGCTCGCGGAGCTGATGAAGGTCTCCTCCACCCAGATCGTCCAGTTCGCCTTCAAGGAACTGGGCCTCATGGTGACGGTGAACCAGCGGCTCGACTTCGACCAGATCGAGCTCATCGCCTCCGCGTTCGGGTTCGAGGCGGTCCGCGAGGAGGAGTACACCGCCGAAGTGGAGACCACCGCCGAGGCCGAGCGCCCCGAGGACCTGGTCTCCCGGCCGCCCGTGGTCACCATCATGGGCCACGTGGACCACGGCAAGACCTCGCTCCTCGACTTCATCCGCAAGGCGAACATCGTCGCGGGCGAAGCCGGGGGCATCACCCAGCACATCGGCGCCTACCACGTCCAGCTGCCCAACGGGAAGGCCATCACCTTCCTCGACACCCCGGGCCACGAGGCCTTCACCGCGATGCGGGCGCGCGGCGCCCAGGTGACCGACATCGTCGTGCTCGTCGTCGCCGCGGACGACCAGGTGATGCCGCAGACCGTCGAGGCGATCAGCCACGCCCGGAACGCGGGCGTGCCGCTGGTCGTGGCCATCAACAAGATGGACCTGCCCAGCGCCAACGTGGCCAAGGCCAAGCAGGAGTTGCTGCAGCACAACGTGGTGCTGGAGGAGTTCGGCGGCACCGTCCTGGCGACGGCGATCTCGGCCAGGACCGGGCAGGGCGTGGACGTCCTGCTGGACCAGATCCTCCTCCAGGCCGAACTGCTGGAGCTCAAGGCCGATCCGGCGCGCCCGGCGCAGGGCGCCGTGCTCGAGGCCACCCTCGACCCCGGGAAGGGGCCGGTGGCCACCATCCTGGTGCAGCGTGGCACCCTGCGCGCCGGCCAGGACTTCATCTCCGGGAAGTTCTCCGGTCGCGTCCGCGCCCTGTTCGACGAGCGGGGGAAGACGGTCAAGGAGGCCGGCCCGTCCATCCCGGTGCAGATCCTCGGTTTCGAGGGCGTCCCGCTCGCGGGCGACACCTTCCTCGTCACCGGGAACGCCGCCGAGGCGCGCGAGATCGCACAGAAGCGCCAGCGGCTCGACCGCGAGGCACAGAACCGGCGCGGCGCGCGCGGGACCACGCTCGAGGACTTCAGCCGGGCCATCGCCAAGGGCGAGGTGGCGACCCTCGCCATCATCATCAAGGCCGACCAGGGCGGCCCCGCCGAGGCGCTCGCCGACGCGCTCGCGCAGCTCAGCACCAGCGAGGTCCGGGTGGACGTCGTCCACCGCGGCGTCGGCGCCATCACCGAGAGCGACGTGCTCCTGGCCAAGGCCTCGGGCGCCATCATCCTCGGCTTCCACGTGCGCCCCGACTCCAACGCCCGGGCGGCGGCGGAGCGGGAGCACGTGGACCTCCGCACCTACCGCGTGATCTACGAGGCGGTGGACGACGTGCGGAGCGCGCTCGAGGGGCTCCTCAAGCCGGAGGAGAGGGAAGTCGTCCTCGGCGAGGCGGAGGTGCTCCAGCTCTTCAAGGTGAGCAAGGTGGGCACCATCGCGGGCTGCGTCGTCCGCTCCGGCACCATCAGCCGGACCGGCCAGGCCCGTGTGGTGCGGGACGGCACCACGGTCTACACCGGGCGCCTCTCCAGCCTCAAGCGCTTCAAGGACGACGCGCGCGAGGTGAAGGAGGGACTCGAGTGCGGGCTCTCGGTCGAGAACTTCAACGACCTCAAGGTCGGCGACCGGATCGAGAGCTTCACGGTGGAGTCGATCAAGCGGACCCTGCAGTCCGCGGCCCTGGGCACCGCCTGAGCCGGTGGTCCTGGGATTGCGCGTCTGGGAGCTGCACCTCGAGGGGTGCCGCTCGCTCAAGGAGAAGCGCGGGATGATCCTGCCGCTCAAGGAACGGCTCCGTCGGGGCCACAACCTCTCCGTGGCGGAGACCGCGCACCAGGACAGCTGGCAGCGGGCCGAGTTGGGATGCGCCGCGCTCGGCACCGACCGGGCGGTCGTGGAGGAGACCCTCCGCGCCGCCGACCGGATGGTGGAGGCGGCCGACGGGGTCCGGATCCTCGACATGATGACGAGCTACCGATGAAGGGTGGCGGCCGACGGCCGGAGCAGGTGGCGGAGGCGCTGCGCGCCGTCATCGCGGAGGCGCTGGTCCGCGAGGTGCGGGATCCGCGGGTGGGCCTGGTCACCGTCACGGGGGTGCAGGTGACGCCGGAGCTCGCCGTGGCCCGCGTGCGCGTGGCCATCCCGGGCGAGGAGGAGCACAAGCAGGAGGCACTGGAGGGGCTGCGGAGCGCGGCGGGTTTCCTGCGGTCGAAGGCGGCGCGGGCGCTCTCCACCCGGACCGTCCCGGAGCTCCGGTTCGAACTCGACCGCGGCCTCGAGCACGCGCAGCGGATCGGGGAGATCCTCGCCGACCTCCGGCGCGAGGGGGAGCTCGACTGACCGGCGTGGTACTGGTGGACAAGCCGGCCGGCCCCACGTCGCACGACCTGGTGGCGCGTGCGCGCCGGGCCCTCGGGACCCGTGCGGTGGGGCACGCCGGCACCCTCGACCCCTTCGCCACCGGTCTGCTGGTCCTGCTGGTCGGCAAGGCCACGCGGCTGGCCCGGTTCGTGGGGGACCAGCCCAAGACCTACCTGGCCACGGCGGTGCTGGGCGCGCGGACCGACACCGACGACGCCACCGGCGCGGCCCTGCCGGGCGGACCCGGCCCGGTGCCGGTGGATCGCGCCGCCGTGGCGGAGGCGATGGCCGGCTTCCGCGGGACGGCGGCGCAGCGCCCCCCGGCCTACTCGGCCAAGAAGGTCGGCGGGGTCCGCAGCTACCGCCGGGCGCGGCGGGGCGAGGCCGTCGCCCTCGCACCGGTGGAGGTGACGGTCCACGCGATCGAGCTGGTGGAGTGGGCGCCGCCGCGCGTGACGTTCCGCGCCACGGTCAGTGCCGGCACCTACGTCCGCGCGCTGGCCCGGGATCTCGGCGAGCGGCTGGGCTGCGGCGCCCACCTCGAGTCGCTGCGGCGCGAGGCGATCGGCACCCTCCGGGTCGAGGATGCCGTTCCCCCCGACGCGGTGGGCCCCGCGGCACTCCGGCCGGCGCGGCTGGCGGTGGCGCACCTGCCGGCCGTGGAGCTCGACGACGCGGCGGCGGCGGCGGTGGGGCACGGCCGGCCGGTGCCGGGAGATGCAGCGCTCGCGGGCCACGTCGCCCTGCTCGCCCGCGGCGCGCTCGCCGCCGTGGCCCGCGCGGAGGCCGGACTGCTCCGGCCCGAGGTGGTGGTCGCGTGAGCTGGGTGCCGGCCTCGGACGAGGGCACGACGGTGACCGTCGGCACCTTCGACGGCATCCACCTCGGGCACCAGGCGGTGCTCCGGGAGATCGCCGAGCGGGCCGGTGCGGCGGGGCGGCGGAGCGTCCTGGTCACCTTCGACCCGCACCCGCTGGAGGTGGTGAACCCGGCCGCGGCGCCGCCGCTCCTGACCACCGGGCCGGAGCGGCGCGAGGCCCTCGCGCAGACCGGGCTCGACTGGGTCGTGCTCCTCCGGTTCGACCGGGCGCTGGCGGCACTCGGCCCGGAGGAATTCGTCCGGGACGTCCTCGTCGCGGGCTGCGGCGTGCGCGAGCTCGTCATCGGGTACGATCACGGCTTCGGCCGCGGCCGGAGCGGCGACGTCGAGACCCTGCGTCGCCTCGGCGGCCGGTACGGGTTCGCCGTGGACGTGGTGGGCCCCGTGGACGCCGGGGGCCTGCGGGTGTCGAGCACCCTGATCCGGCGTGCCGTGGCCGGCGGGGACCTCGACACCGCCTGCCGGCTGCTGGGGCGGCCCTACGCCGTGACCGCGGTGGTCGGGCGGGGGGCGGGACGGGGACGGCAGCTCGGGGTGCCGACGATCAACCTCGCGGGCGTGTCCGACCGGAAGCTCCTGCCGCCCGACGGCGTGTACGCAGTCCGGGTGGAGTGGCGCGGCGGCTCGGCCGGCGGGATGATGAACCAGGGCGGACGGCCCACCTTCGGCGAGGGGACCCGGGCCCTGGAAGTCCACCTCTTCGGGGTGGACGACGATCTGTACGGGGAATGGGTGCGGGTATCCTGGGTCCGCCGCCTTCGCGACGTCGCCCGCTTCCCGACGCCCGAGGCGCTCCGCGCCCAGCTCGATCGCGACCGCGCGGCGGCCCAGGCGGCCCTCGCGGACCACGACCACCTTCAGCGCGCCTGACCGGCGCGCGAGCGATGCCGATGTCCAAGACGATCCGCAACCGCCTCATCATCACCGCCCTGCTGGTGCTGGGCTCGCTGTACTCGCTCCGGCCCCGGTCCGTCTCGGTGCCGAGGATCGACGCCAAAGGCGTGACCCACGAGGTCCAGGTCCGCATGGTGCCCCCGAAGAAGGGGCTGGACCTCCAGGGCGGGCTCCACCTGGCGCTGGAGCTGGACGAGTCCCAGCGGGTCTCGTCCGACCGGGCGCACGACATCGAGCTGGCGCTCCAGGTGCTCCGGAAGCGGATCGACGAGTTCGGCGTGACCGAGCCGCTGATCCAGAAGTCGGGCGAGGAGCGGATCGTGGTCGAGCTCCCCGGCGTGAGCGACCCGGCGCGCGCCCGGCAGATCGTCCAGAAGGCCGCCTTCCTCGAGTTCCGGATCACCGACGAGACCCAGGCGCTGGAGAAGGCGCTGCCGGCGATGGACCGGGCGCTCCGGATGCTCGGCGTGGCCGAGTCGCCCGGGGCCGCGGACGCCGGCCCGGCGCCGTCGGCGGTGCAGCAGCTCCTGGGCGGGGACGAGGCCGCGACGGACTCCGCCCCCGCCGACACCGCGCTCGCCGGCCCGGCGGTCCTCTCGGCGCTGATCGAGCCGGGCCAGATGCCCGGCGAGTACATGGTGCCCGAGACCGCCTTCCCCCGGGTGGACTCGATGCTCCACCTGCCGGAGGTCCGGCGCCAGCTGCCCCGCGGCCTGGAGTTCTTCTGGAACATCCGGCCGACCAGCGTCGGCGCCGCTCCGTACCGGTTCCTCTACGTGCTCGAGGACAAGCCGCTCATCACCGGGCAGAGCCTGGTGGACGCGCAGGCCCAGCTCGACCCGCTCACGAACGGCGCCATCGTCGTCTTCGACCTCGACCGCGCCGGGGCACGGCGGTTCGGGGCCGGCACCCAGCAGCACATCGGCGACTACATGGCGATCCTGCTCGACGGCCGGGTGCAGGACCGGCCCCCGGTGATCCAGAGCCGGATCGACCGGCGCGGGCAGATCACCCTCGGCGGCCGGAGCATCCAGGAAGCCCAGGACCTGGCGCTCACCCTCAAGGCGGGCGCGCTGCCCGTGCCGCTCAAGATCGTCGAGACCCGGCAGGTGGGCGCGACGCTCGGCGCCGATGCGATCCGGGCCGGCACCACCGCGGGCCTCGTCGGCACGGCGCTCGTCATCGGGATCATGGTCTTCTTCTACCGTACCGCCGGCCTCCTGGCGGTCGGGGCGCTCGCGATCTACATCCTCCTCACCCTGGGCGGGCTCTCCGCGCTCGACGCGACGCTCACCCTGCCCGGCCTGGCCGGGCTCGTCCTCTCGATCGGCATCGCGGTGGACGCGAACGTGCTGATCTTCGAGCGCATCCGGGAGGAGCTGCTGGCGGGGCGGACCGTCCGCGTGGCGGTGGACGAGGGGTTCCGGCACGCGATGTCGGCGATCATCGACTCGAACGTGAGCACCGTGCTCACTGCGCTCTTCCTCTTCCAGTTCGGCACCGGACCGGTCCGCGGCTTCGCGGTCACCCTGGTGGTGGGCATCGCGGCCTCGATGATCACGGCGATCTTCATCACCCGGACCTTCTTCCTCCTCTGGCTCGAGCGGAAGCCGAACCTGTCCACGCTGAGCATCTGACCATGCGACGACTCTTCGCCAACGCGAAATTCGACTTCATCGGCGCCCGGCGCCGGGCCTACGGCGTGACTGCGGCGGTCCTCCTGCCGGGCCTCCTGTTCATCGCGCTCAAGGGCTTCGACTACAGCATCGAGTTCACCGGTGGGACCCTGGTGCAGGTGCGGACCTCACAGCCCGCCGACGTGGGCCGGATCCGCGGGGCGCTCGAGGCCCAGGGACTCCGGGGTGCGGAGATCCAGACCTTCGGCTCCGCGACGGAATACGTGATCCGGGCCCGGTCGGCCGTCGAGGGGAGCGACGCCGACAACACCCAGGCCACCGCTGACGCGGTGAACCTCGCGCTCGCCGCGAGCGTGGGCGAGGGGGCGTACCGGGTGGAGCGGACCGAGTCGGTGGGCCCGAAGGTCGGTGCCGAGCTGCGGAGCAAGGCGCTCCTGGCCGTGCTGCTCTCGTTCGTGGCGGTGCTGGCCTACCTGGCGTACCGCTTCGAGTGGCGGTTCGGGGCGGCGGCGGTGGCCGCGACCGCCCACGACATCCTCGCCACCCTCGTCTTCGTGGCGGTGATGCGCCTCGAGGTCAGCCTCATGATCGTGGCCGCGGTGCTGTCGATGATCGGGTATTCGCTGAACGACACGATCATCATCTTCGACCGCGTCCGCGAGGACCTCAGGAAGTACCAGAAGGACGGCTTCGTCACCGTGCTGAACCGGGCGATCAACGAGACGCTGCCGCGGAGCGTGCTGACGCACGGCACCACCCTCGCCACCCTCCTCTCGCTCGCCATTCTTGGCGGCCCGGTCATCCGGCCCTTCGTCTTGACGATGTTCTTCGGCGTGTTCACCGGCACCTTCTCCTCCATCTTCATCGCCGCGCCGGTGCTGCTCTGGATCGAGACCCGCTGGCCCGGGCCCAATTCCCGCGGGCTGCAGGGCGTAACGCCCGCCGCCGCCGGCCCCGGGAGGCCCGCGCGCCGTGCCCAACCGGTGGCTTGACCCGACCGGTCCCGTGCTCGTGGACTCCCACTGTCACCTCGCCGACCCGGCCTTCGACCCCGACCCCGGCGAGGTGGTCGCCCGGGCCCGCGCGGCGGGGGTGGGGCACGTGGTGGTCATCGGCGAGACGCCCGAGGCGGCCGACCGTGCCCTGGCCCTCGCCGAGGCCCATCCTTCCTGCTCCGCCACTGCCGGGCTGCACCCGCACGAGGCCTCCCGCTGGAGCCCCGCGCTCGAGGCCGACCTGCGGGCCCGGCTCCGCGACCCGCGGGTCGTGGCTGCCGGCGAGACCGGGCTCGACTACCACTACGATCATTCCCCCCGCGAGCGGCAGCGCGAAGCCTTCGCCGCGCAGCTCGCGCTCGCGGCCGCCGTCGGCAAGCCGGCCGTGGTCCACGCCCGCGAGGCGGACGAGGACGTCGCCGCCCTGCTCGGCAACCAGCCCGACGCCGTCGTGATCCTGCACTCCTTCAGCAGTCCCGGGCTCTTGCGGGCCGCACTGGACGCGGGGCACTATGTCTCGTTCAGCGGCATGGTGACCTTCCGTTCCTGGGCGCTCGACGATGCGGTCCGTGCGGTCCCCGCCGAGCGGCTGCTCCTCGAGACCGACGCGCCGTACCTTGCGCCGGTGCCCCACCGCGGCAAGCGCAACGAGCCGGCGTACGTGGCCGAGACGGCGCGGCGGGTGGCCGAGGTGCGCGGGGTGCCCCTGCCCGAGCTCGTCGCCCGGACCACCGCCAACGCCGTCCGCGTGTTCGGCGAGCGCGTGGCACGCTGACGCCCCGCCCCGGGCGCCAGGCACTCTCCCGAACCCCGACACCATGACCACGAAGACCCCGGTACCCACCGACATCGCGATCGCCCAGGCGGCCCGCCTCCGGCCCATCACGGACGTGGCCGCCGAAGCCGGGCTCGCGCCCGACGAGTTGCTGCCCTACGGGCGGTTCAAGGCGAAGGTCACGGCGGAGGCCGCCGCCGCACGGCCCCCGCGCGGCAAGCTGGTGCTGGTGACGGGCATCAGCCCCACCCCGGCCGGGGAGGGGAAGAGCACCGTCCTCGTGGGGCTCGGGATGGCGCTCCGCCGGATGGGCCGCAGCACGATGATCTGCATCCGCGAGCCCTCCCTCGGCCCGGTGTTCGGCGTGAAGGGGGGCGCCTCCGGCGGGGGCTATGCGCAGATCGTCCCGATGGAGGAGATCAACCTCCACTTCACCGGGGACTTCCACGCGATCACCTCGGCGCACAACCTGCTGTCCGCCCTGCTCGACAACCACCTGCACCACGGCAACGCGCTCGGGATCGACCCGCGCACGCATCACCTGGCCGCGCACGATCGACATGAACGACCGCGCGCTCCGCGACCTGGTCATCGGGCTCGGCGGCATCAACGGCGGCGTGCCGCGGCAGGAGCGCTTCGTCATCGTGCCCGGCAGCGAGATCATGGCGATCCTCTGCCTGGCCAGCGACCTCGCCGACCTCGAGGCGCGCTGCGCCCGGATCCTGGTCGGGCTCACCCGCGACAAGAAGCCGGTCACCGCCGGCGACCTGCACGCGCAGGGCGCAATGACGCTGCTGCTCCGGGACGCCCTGCTGCCCAACCTGGTGCAGACCCTGGAGGGCGGCCCGGCGCTCGTGCACGGCGGGCCCTTCGGCAACATCGCCCACGGCTGCAACTCCCTCGCGGCCACGCGCCTCGGGCTGGGGATGGCCGACGTGGTGGTGACCGAGGCCGGCTTCGGCGCCGACCTCGGGCGCCGAGAAGTTCCTCGACATCAAGTGCCGGTTCGGCGGGCTGGATCCCCAGGCGGCGGTGGTCGTGGCCACGATCCGGGCGCTCAAGATGCACGGCGGCGTGCCGAAGGACGCGCTCACGTCGCCCGACGCGGCCGCCGTCACGCGCGGGCTGGTGAACCTCGAGGCCCACGTCGCCAACGTCCGGAAGTTCGGCATCCCGGTGGTCGTGGCCGTGAACCATTTCGTGCACGACTCGCCCGACGAGGTCGCCGCCGTCACCGGCGCCTGCGCGGCGTGGGGCGTGCCCGTGGCCTTCACCGAGGTGTGGGCGAAGGGCGGCGAGGGCGGGGAGGCGCTCGCCCGGGAGCTGCTCGGCGTGCTGGATGCCGGCGGGGCGAAGTACCGCCCGCTCTATGACACGGCGCTGCCGATCAAGCAGAAGATCGGGATCATCGCGACCGAGATCTACGGCGCGGACGGCGTGGATTACACCCTCCACGCCGACAAGGCCATTGCGCGCTGGGAGGCGGTCGGCCTGGGCCAGACTCCGGTCTGCATCGCCAAGACCCAGTATTCCTTCAGCGACGACCCCGGCCGCCTCGGGCGCCCGAAGGGCTTCCGGATCACCATCCGCGACGTGACGCCGAGCGCCGGCGCGGGCTTCGTCGTCGCGCTGGCCGGCGACATCATGACGATGCCGGGGCTGCCCAGGGTGCCCGCCGCCGACCGGATCCGCGTCCTGCCCGACGGCACCATCGAAGGCCTCTTCTGACGGACGGACCGATGCACCTCGAGACCGTGAGCACGCCCGACGCCCCCAAGGCGATCGGCCCCTACGCGCAGGCGATGGTGGCCGGTGACCTCGTCTTCACGGCGGGCCAGATCGCGCTCGACCCGGCCACGATGGAGGTGGTGCCCGGCGGCGTGGCCGAGCAGACCGACCGGGTGATGCGGAACCTGGCCGCGGTGCTCGCCGCCGCGGGTACCGATCTCTCGCACGTCATCAAGACGACGGTCTTCCTCGCGGACATGGCCGACTT
>CAVQWA010000057.1:0-12356 GCA_963717315.1 uncultured Gemmatimonadales bacterium | reverse complement strand
TGACCAAGACCCACGCGATGGCCGGGTTCCTCGTGCGGCTGCTCGAGGGCGGGCGGGCGGCACTCGCGGCGGGCACGGAGCTCGGCGCGCTCGACCTCGCCCGGGCGCGTCGCGCGCTCGTCTCGCTGCGGGACGGCGCACCCGCGGACTTCGAGGCGACCGCCGCCCTGGCACTGGAGGCCCTGGAATCGTCCATCCACCACGCGGGAGCGGCGGCATGATCCGCCCGGCGCGGACCTACATCGGCGCGGCCGGTGCCGCCGGTCCCCTCCTGTTCCTCGAGGGCACCCGGCGCGCCGTGCTCGGCGAGATGGCCCTGATCCGCACCGCGGGCGCGCCGCCCCGGCGGGGGCAGGTGATCGAGGCGGGACAGGACCTGACGGTCGTCCAGGTGCTCGAGGAGACGATCGGGCTCGGCCCGCAGGGCGCGCGGGTGACCCTCACCGGCGAGCCCGCCGCCGGCACCGTCGGCCCGGACCTGCTCGGGCGGGTACTCTCGGGGGCGGGCGCCCCGCTCGACGGGCTGCCGGCGCCGGTGGGGACCGGGCGCCGCCCGCTGCAGGGCGCGCCGATGAACCCGGTGCGCCGGGGCAAGCCTGCCGACTTCATCGAGACCGGGATCTCCGCCATTGACGGCCTCAACACCCTGGTGCGGGGCCAGAAGCTGCCGATCTTCTCCGGCTCCGGGCTGCCCGGGCTCGCGCTCGCTGCCCGCGTGGTGGCCGGCGCACGCACCCCCCGCGGCGAGCCGTTCGCCGTGGTGTTCGTCGGCATCGGCGTCACCCAGCGGGAGACCGACGAGTTCCTCCGCGGGTTCGCCGGCACCGAGGCGATGGCGCGGAGCGTCTTCTACCTCAACCGGACCGCGGACCCGACCATCGAGCGGATCCTCGCGCCCCGGCTCGCGCTGACCCAGGCGGAGTACCTCGCCTTCGAGCGAGGCATGCACGTGCTCGTGGTGATGGCCGACCTCACCCAGTACTGCGAGGCCCTCCGGGAGATCGGGGCGGCGCGCGAGGAGATCCCCGGGCGGCGGGGCTACCCCGGGTACCTCTACACCGACCTCGCGACGCTCTTCGAGCGGGCGGGCGTGCTGCGCGACGGGACCGGATCGGTGACGCAGCTCCCGATCCTCACGATGCCCGACGACGACATCACGCATCCGATACCCGACCTCACCGGGTACATCACGGAAGGGCAGATCGTCCTGAGCCGCGAACTTCATCGGCAGGCGGTGGACCCGCCGGTGGACGTGCTCCCGTCCCTCTCCCGGCTGATGGCCGCCGGCATCGGCGCGCAGACCTCGCCGGCGCACCGGCGCTGGGCCGACCAGCTCTACGCCTCGTATGCCCAGGGGCGCGACGCGCGCGCGACCGCCGCCATCGTGGGCGAGGCGGGCCTCCCCCCGGAGGACCGCCGGGCCCTCGCGTTTGCGGACCGGTTCGAGCGGGAGTTCATTCACCAGGGCGCGGGCCGGCGCACCATTGCGGAGACGCTGGAGGCGGGCTGGCACCTGCTGGAGTCGCTGCCGCGCGACGACCTCCGACGCATTCCCGACGCCGTCTGGGCCGGGCGGCAGGCCGAGCGGCAGGCCGCGGGGGAGGCCGCCGGATGAGCGCCGCGGGCGCCGCCACCCGCTCGAACCTCCTCCGCGCCCGCCGCCGCCTCGAGCACGTGTCGCACGGCGTGGAGTTGCTCACCCGCAAGCGGCAGGCGCTCGTGGCGGAGCTCTTCCGCGCGGCGACGCCGGCCATCGAGGGGCGCGGCCGGCTCGACGAGGCCGCGCGCCGCACCTGGCCGCTGTTGCACGCTGCCCTCGCCGCCCACGGGGCCTCGGGGCTCGAGCCGCTCGGCTGGCCGGTGCGGCCGGTCGAGGTGACGGTGGAGGCGGCCGACGCGTGGGGCGTCCGGAGCGCGGTGGTGGAGCGGCGGACCGTGCTCTCACGCTCGCTGCCGGGGCGCGGGCTCGCCCCGGGCGCGGCCGGCCCGGCGGCGGCGCTGGCCGGGAGTGCGATGGAACGCCTGATCGAGCTCGTGCTCGACGCCGCGACCGCCGAGTTGCAACTCCGGCGCCTCGCCGACGCGCTCGCCGCCACGACGCGGCAGGTCAACACGCTCGACCAGCGCGTGGCCCCCGGACTGCGCGCGGAGATCGGCCGGATCCGGGGCACCCTCGAGGAGCGCGAGCGCGAGGATCACACCCGCCTCAAGCGCCTCCTCGGTGGCGCGGGTCACGGACGTCAGGGCGGTCGCGGGGCATGACCTGACGACCGCATCCACGCCACCGCGCCGCTCGGCGCCGCCATCGCGATCAAGCCGGCCTACCTCGTGCGCCAGCAGTCCGAGCCCGCCCCCGGCTTCGAGGACACCGACACGGTCTTCACCAGCGGGTTCCGGCTGACCTTCTGATGGCAGCCGGGGGCAGCGGTCAGGGCGGCGGCAGGGCCGGGTGCCCGGGCGGGCCGAGCGCCAGGCGGGCGGCGAGTCGGAGGACGGCGGCGTCCGCGGGCACGGCGTAGGCCTCGCCGCTCACGACCAGCTGGCTGGCGGCCGCCCAGGAGAGCCCGGCGAAAAGTGCCGCACGGTCGAGCGTCACTTCCACCCTCGTGTCGTCCAGCTGGCCGCCTGCGTTGGTGAAATTGACCTGGAAAGTCGGCGCGAGCCGGGTCCAGCCAGCGCCGACGTAGGGCCGCCACCGGCCGCCGCGCCACAGCAGCGCCACATCCACCCCGAACTGGCCCGGCTCCCATCGGTCGTCGGACACCGATCCCTCGAAGCACTCGCTCGCGGGATCGTCGAGCGCCGCCTCGGGACAGGTGATCGGTGCCCGGACCCACCCCAGCGTGGCGTGGGCACGGGGGCTCAGCACGCCGCGTCCGCCGAGGACCTCGATGGGGCGGGCGAGCGCGAGCCCGAACAGGCTGGCCTTCACGTCGCTCACGCGCACCGGCGGAATCCAGCTGCCCTCGAAGCCGAGACCCCACGGGAGCCCGATGCGAACGCGCGGGCGCGCGAGCAGGTCGAGCAGGTTGACGTTCTCCGCGCCCTTGCCCGGGCGGCAGGTGGTGGCCACGGCGTCTGCCGAGTCCACCTCGGGCACCGTGGCGACCTCCAATCCCAGCTCGACATGCCAGGGGGCCAGCGCCTCCGGCGCGCCGGCGGGAGAGAACGCCACACCCACCGCCATGGTGGCAAGAGTGCGGGCCTCGTTCGAGTCGTCGCCCGGCCGGCACGTGACGCCGGTCTGGGCCGCCGCCGGCACCGCGAGGAGCAACGCCGCCAGCGGGAAGACGCGGCTCACTGGACCGTGATGGTGCCGGTCATCAGGTTCCCGTGGACGCCGCACTCGTAGTCGTACACCCCCGGCGAATTGAAGGTGTGCTGGTACGCGAATGGCGCGGCGCTCACCACCGACGCCGTCGGCTCGGTGCCGCCGACCGGCACGACGCTGTGCGACGCAGCGTTGGTGGCCCAGGCCCAGCGAACCGTGGTGCCCGCCGCCACGGTCAAGGCCGCCGGCTGGAACTGGTCGTTCACCACCAGGATCTGGCCGCTCTCCGCGGTGAAGGTCTGCGGCGAGCCCGTCAGGCCGGCCGAAGCGGCGCTGATGGTGATGCTCCCCGGCGTGGCGCCGAAACTGAACGTCGTCTGTGCCCGCCCGTCGGGCCCGCTGTTGGCGGTGGGGTCGCCGAGGGTGGCGCTGCCGGCGGTCACTGCGAAGGTGACGTCCGTCCCGCTGACCGGGTTGCCGAACTGGTCGTTCACCCGCACGACGATCGGTGCCCCGGCGGCGGTGCTGATCACGCCCCCCTGGTCGTCCCCGCTCAACTTCACGAGTGCAGCGGCAGCCGCCGCCGTCCCCGTGGCCACGAAGGTCACCGGTGAGCCGGTGGCGCCGGCCACGGCCGCACGGGCGGCCTGGGCGCCGGCGGTGGTACCGAGCATCCAGCTCGTGGACGCCACCCCGTCGGCACCGGTGACGGAACTCGGGGGATCCACGTCGCCGTCGAGGCCGGTCCAGGTGACGGTGCGGCCCGCCTCCGGCGCGCCGTTCAGGGTGACGAGCACGCGGAGCGGATCGGCGAGCGCCTGGCCGACCGTCCCGGTCTGGGCATCGCCGGACGGCGCGGCCTTCGCGACCACGAGCTCCTCGTCGGGAGGGTTGCCCCCGCCGTCCCCGTCATCGCAGGCGGCGACCAGGATGAGGACGGCGGCGGACAGGATGCGGCGGTGCATGGCGGCCTCGTGGTGGACGTCTTGAACAGGGGAAGACCCCGTTCACGCTGGCTGGCCCGCGTCCGGGCGTCTTGTACGGGGCTAGCGCGGCCGCCCGCCGGCGGCATCATTCAGTCAGGCGCTCCCTGGGGGGCGCCGGGAAGGATGGAGTACGATGGTCCAGCGTCCCGAGCCTCGCCGAGTCACGACGGCCACCGTCCGCGTCACCGAGGGCATCCACGAGGCCGGCAGCGGCCTGCCGTGGCACGAGCACGACACGCCCACGATCTGCTACGTGCGCGACGGCGCTTTCCGCGAGTACCTGCGCGGTCAGGAGCTCTTCTGCCGGCCCGCGTCGGTGAAGTTCACGCCCGCCGGCGAGCCCCACGCCAACCGCTTCGACCTCGGCGATGCCCACGGCGTGATGGTCGAGCTCGAGCCCACCCTCACCGAGGCGCTCCGCCCGCTCGGGGAGGTGCTGGACGAGCCACGGCAGTTCGAGGGTGGCCTGGTCGGGGGTGTCGGAGCGCAGCTGGCCCGCGAGCTGGACCACTGCGGGGAGGCCAACCCGGCCGCCATCGAGGGCTGGATCGTCGAGCTCGTGGCGGTCGCGGCCCGGCGGCGCGCCCCACGAGCAGGAATCGGGGGGCCCTGGCTCGCGCGGGCGCGTGACATCCTGCACGCCGAGTTCGCCGAGCCCCTCGGGCTCACGATGCTCGCCGAGCGCGTGGCGGTCCATCCGGTCACGCTCGCCCGCGGGTTCCGGCGGGCCTACGGATGCCCGGTCGGGGCCTACCTTCGGCGGCTTCGGCTGGACTGGGCCGCCGACCGGCTCCTGGCCACCAACGAGCCCATCGGCGCGATCGCGGCGGCCGCGGGCTTCGCCGACCAGAGCCACTTCTGCCGGGTCTTCCGCGGCGAGACGGGGCAGAGCCCGGCGGAATGGCGCGGCCGCCGGCGCCCCACCGGGGGGGCGCCCTCACCCCGCGGGTGTATTGTTGGGGGCCCGGGCACCCCATCGGAGGCGCAATGACGGCGAAGGCCACCCAGAAGCTGATCGACGGACTGAAGGAGGATCTGCGGGGCGAGTTCCAGGCGGTCATCATGTACCGGCTGTACGCCTCGATGGTGCAGGGCCCCTTCCGCCAGGACCTCCGGCAGTTCTTCGAGGCGGAGATTCCCGACGAGCTGATGCACGCCCGGATCCTCGCGGACAGGATCGCGGCCCTCCGCGGGGTCCCGGCAGCGGCGCCCGCGCCCGTGCCCGTGGTGTTCGAGGCGCGCGACATGCTCGAGGCCGCCCTCGCCGCCGAATCGGAGACCATCGTGCGCTGCGTGAAGCGGCGGGCCCAGGCCGGGAAGGCCGGGGAACACGGCCTCGCGGCCTGAACCCGGGAGGCCTCCTGGCAACGCCGAGCGAGAGTCCCGACCCCGACCTCTTCCAGGCCCTGCGGGCCCAGCGCCCCCATCCGGGCGAATACCACTGGGAGCCCTGCTGCTTCTGCGGCCTGCCGATCCGCAATTCCGCCACCGAGCCCTGCCGCCTCCTGCTCGAGAGCGGCTCGGTCGAGCGGGGTCGCCACCTCGACGAGTACTGGTGCCACGAGGCGTGCTTCCGCGCGCGCACCGTCCTCACCGGCGCGCTCGCCGGGGTCCGCCGGGGCGAGGGCGGCGAGATCCTCAATGCGGTGGATCTGACGGCCGATGAGGTCGTCGGGGAGCGGGTGCTCTGCCCCGGGTGCCGGCAGATCGTCTTCGCGTCCTGGCCCGAGGGCTGGGACGCGCACGCCGCCCACCGCTGCGGCGGCGCCGAGGGCGACACCCGCGCCGCCCGGAAGGCGTCCTTCAAGCGCCGATTCGCCCACCTCTTCCGATGACGACCCCCGCGTCCACACCGCCGGTCTGGGAGGATGGGCGTACCCTCGGACTGCCCGCACTCGAGGGGACCGTCGAGGCCGACGTGTGCGTGGTGGGGCTCGGCGGGTCGGGACTCAGCGCCGCGCTCGAGCTCCGCGCGCGCGGCCGCCGCGTGGTGGGGGTGGACGCGAGCCAGGTGGCCCACGGCGCCGCGGGCCGGAACGGCGGGTTCCTGCTGGGCGGCCTGGCCCGCTTCTACCACGAGACCGTGGCCACACTGGGCCGGGAGCGGGCGCTGGCCCTCTACCAGGCGACCCTGGAGGGGATCGACCGGATTGCCGCCGAGGCCCCGGGCGAGGTCCGCCGCACCGGCTCGCTCCGGATCGCCTCCGACGCGGAGGAACTCGCCGACTGCGAGGCGCAGTTGGAGGCGATGCTGGCCGACGGCCTGCCGGTCGAGCCGTGGGATGGCCCCGAAGGGCACGGGCTCCACTTCCCGGCCGACGCCGCGTTCCAGCCGCTCGCCCGCTGCCGGACGCTGGCCCGGACCGCGCTCGCGGAGGGAGCCCGGTTCTTCGAGCGGTCGCCGGCGGTCGGGGTCGCACCGGGGCGCGTCGTCACCCCCGGCGGGGAAGTGCGCTGTGGCGCCGTTCTCGTGGCGGTGGACGGCGGACTGGAGCGCGTGCTGCCAACCCTTGCCGGTCGCGTCCGCACCGCGCGGCTCCAGATGCTCGCCACGGCGCCGCTCGAGCGCACGGCGTTCACCCGGCCGGTCTACTACCGCTGGGGCTATGAATATTGGCAGCAATTGCCCGACGGTCGCGTGGCGCTCGGCGGATTCCGCGACCTGGGCGGCGGTGAGGAGTGGACCCAGGTTGCCGAGCCGTCGGTCGGCGTGCAGGCGCTGCTCGACCGGTTCCTGCGCCGCCACCTCCTCGTCTCCGCACCGGTGACCCACCGCTGGGCCGCCCTGGTCGGGTACACCTCCGACGGCATCCCGGTCGCGACCGAGGTCCAGCCCGGCGTCTGGGCCGTGGGAGGGTACGGGGGGACCGGCAACGTGGTCGGCGCCCTGGCGGGGCAGGCGGTGGCCGCGGCCGTGGCCGGGGAGCGGCCGCCCCTGCTCGAACTCCTAGCCCCTCCGGCGACGCTTCCCGCCTGAGCACCGAGTCCCGGGTTGCGCGCGATGCCGCGGCACCCTTCATTCCCCGCACGATGGCTCGAGCCACCCCCATTTCCGCCGCCGAGCGTCCGGTCGCGCATCCGGTCGTTGTCGTCCGGGCGGCGCTGGACCTGCCGGCGCCCCGTTCGCGCCAGATGCACGAGGTGCTGGAGACCCTGGAAGCGGAGGCCGAGCGTGGTGCGATGGCTCGACCCGCCGCCAGGAGGCGCGGGTGATCCGGCACGACACCTGCCACCATCGCCGGGCGTGACTCCGAGCCCCCCGCCGCGCGGCTCCCGATCGACCCTGCGGATCGGCCTCGCCGGCTTCTGCTGCTCCCTCGGCGCCCTGCTGCTGCGTCCGCTCCCGGGGGCAGCACAGGCGGCCGTGTCCCCCCAGCTGGTCACCTGCGAATCCATCCGCAAGCAGCGCCGAGAGTGCGTCGTACCGCCCGACGCGACGGTGCGCCTTGTTCGCCGCCTGGGGCCGAGTCCCTGCGAGGCTGGACGCGGCTGGGGCCGCGAGGGTGCCACCATCTGGGTGGACCGAGGTTGCCGGGCCGAGTTCAGCGTGACGCCCGCCGCGGCGCGCAGCATCGTGACCTGCGGAAGGGCGGAGCCCGGCAGGCACGCCTGCCCGACGGTCGCCGAGGCCGAAGTGGTGCTGGTTCGCCAGCTCGGCGATGCTGCCTGCGTCCGGGGCCGGACCTGGGGATACGAGGCCGGCACCATCTGGACCGAGGGGGGCTGTCGGGCGGACTTCGAGGTGGCCCCCCGCGCCCAACCCGTGCTGGCCGAGCCGCTGCACCTGCTCTGCGAGTCGGTGGATGGGCGGCGGGCCGAGTGCCCCGTCCCGGGGGCGGGACGGGTCGTCCTGATCCGCCAGCTCAGCCGGTCTCCCTGCGCTCGGGGGAGGAGCTGGAATGCGGCCGGGGGCCGGATCTGGGTTGACGCCGGGTGCCGTGCCGAGTTCGAGGTGCGGTCGCGCTGAGTCCGTGCTGACTTTTCCACACCCAAGGGAGGAGCCCCGATGCTGATCGTCACCACCCCGACGGTGGAAGGCCACCCGATTCGCCAGTACCTCGGCCTGGTCAGCGGGGACGCCATCCTGGGCGCCAACATCTTCAAGGACATCTTCGCGGGGATCCGGGATATCGTCGGCGGCCGCTCGGCGGCCTACGAGCGAGAGCTCCGGGAGGCCAAGACCCTGGCCCTCGAGGAGATGGTGGGGCAGGCAACGGAGCTGGGGGCAACCGCCGTCGTCGGGGTTGACCTGGACTACGAGACGATTTCCAGCGGGAGTGGGACGGGCATGCTGATGGTGAGCTGCTCGGGAACGGCGGTCATCCTGAGTTGATCAGGACGTGGACAATATGTGGAAAACATTGTCAACGTTGGTGTTGACATATTCGACGTAAAGTCATTTCTCACACGGATGGAGCGACTGGAATGGGCGTCGAGACGGTGCGATTCATCGGTCCGATCTTCGTGGTGGCGGCAAGCCTGGTCTCCTTCCTGACGGTGGTGCTCGGCGCCGCGGCGGAGATTGCGCGGGCCGACCGCGAGCGGGACGGGCGGCCCTGATGGCCTGCTGCGCCAGGGGAGTGCGGCTGGGACTGCTGTGCGGCTGGCTGGCCGCCGCGGCCCCAACCGCACCGGCCCGGGCTCAGAGCGCGGGCGACCCCCTCCCCCCCGGGGAGCCGATCACCAACGAAGGTGTCGTCCGGGCTTCGGCGGTCGTGGATTCCGTCCTGCTGGACGGACGGGCCCCGGAACGCGTGGTGGCGGTGGGCGATTTCGCCTCCTATCTGATGGCCCGCCTCGGGGTCGTGCCGATCCCGGCCGATCTCCGCTTCCGCGTGTTGCCGGATACCGCCGCCCTTCGGCTGACCGGCCGGGTGGCGGACCTGCCCCCCCAGGCGGTGAGCGAGATCGGGCCGTTCGTCGCATTCCTCGATCCCGGGACTCGGCTCGACGCCCTGGTGGCCCTCTCCCGGGAGAATCCGCGCGCGTACCGCTTCCGCCTGACCGAGGTGCTGATCGGCGGCACCCGGGTACCTGACGACGTCCTCCAGATGGTGATGAGCGACGTTGGCCGCCGCTATCCGGCCCTCTCCCGCACCGGGCGGGACCTGTTCGTCGAGGTCCCGGCGGGCGCGACCATCGAGCTGGTGCCTGGCGGGATCCGCCTGGGGGCTCCGCCCGCCGCGGCGACCCCGCCCGCTTCCCCGGACTGACCTCGGACCCCTCCCGGTGTTCGGGACCTCGCTGCATCTTCTGCAACAATTCACGCCCAATTGGCCGTTTCGTGATGCGGGACACTTGCGCTAACTCGCGCGGTGGCAAAACTTGAAGGGCGATAAAGAAGCACCCATATCTCGCTCCCGCCGGAATGGCCCCCGGTGACGAAGCGAGCCCCGGGGATAGGTTGCAGTCGCAGGTTGCGATTAGACTTAGGGCATTCCCATCAACCGGAGTTCACAATGAAACGTTTGTTGGGTGGAGCACTCGCCGCGGCTGTCGCTCTCGCGGCGCCGGCGTCCGTCTCGGCCCAGCGGGCTGGCGCGATCGAAATCGGCGCGTTCGGCTCGGGGTCCTGGTTCGACGACCTCTACCAGACGAAGGATCGCTGGGGGGTCGGCGGCCGACTTGGTTTCTTCATTCTGCAGAACCTGGCCATCGAGGGTGACATCTCCGGCATCTGGACGACGTTCCAGCCCACCGACCAGGACCTCACCTACATGCCGATCAGCGCGCGCCTGGTGTACAACGCGCCGCTGGGCGACTACACCTCCCTGCTGCTCGGCGCGGGCTACACCCGCACCAGCTTCGACATCAAGGAGGGCTTCGGCCTCGGCGCGGCGGACGCCTCGGAAAACGGCTTCGGCGGCCTCCTCGGCCTCCGGCTCGCGCCCTCCGGCATGGTGAACATCCGGCTCGAGGGCACGGTGGACTACATCTCCAGCGTGGACGAGCTGTTCACCGCCGCCGACGAGTCGGCGCTGATCTACGGCGCCCGCGCCGGCCTGTCGCTGATGCTGAACAACCGGCCGAAGGACAGCGACAAGGACGGCGTGCCGGACAAGTCCGACACCTGCCCCGGGACGCCGATGGGCGTGACCGTGGATGAGGCCGGCTGCCCGATCGACAGCGACAAGGACGGCGTGGCGGACTACATGGACCGCTGCCCGAACACCGCCGCCGGCGTGCGGGTCAACGCCGAAGGCTGCCCGCTGGATTCCGACGGCGACGGCGTCACCGACGACAAGGACCGCTGCCCGAACACGGCGCGGGGCGAGAAGGTGGACGCGAATGGCTGCCCGCTCCCGAAGGACGCGGACGGCGACGGCGTCATGGACGACAAGGACCGCTGCCCGGGCACCCCGGCCGGCGTGCGGGTGAACGCCGACGGCTGCCCGACGGACTCGGACGGCGACGGCGTTGCGGATGACAAGGATCGCTGCCCGAACACGGCCGCCGGCACGCAGGTGGACGCGGTGGGCTGCCCGATCCTGTTCCGCGACAACAAGCCCACCCTCATCCTCGAGGGCGTGACGTTCGCCACCAACCGGGCGGACCTGACGGATGCCTCCAAGGCGATCCTCCTGACGGTCGCGCCGTCGCTGGCCGGCAATCCGGACGTGCGCGTGGAGGTCGGTGGGCACACTGACAACACCGGCTCGAACACGTACAACCAGCGGCTCTCGCAGTCGCGGGCCGAGTCCGTGATGGCGTTCCTCATCGCCAATGGGGTCAACCCGAACCAGGTGACGGCCAAGGGCTACGGCGAGGAACAGCCGATCGCCTCGAACAACACGGTCGCCGGCCGCCAGCAGAACCGGCGCGTCGAGCTCAAGCGGATGCCGTAAGTCCGCTCGACCGGCAGCAACCGCACCGGCCCGGGAGCTTCGGCTTCCGGGCCGGTGTCGCGTTCCGGCTTGCCTTGGCCGCCGCGCCCGCGGCCGGTAACTTCGGGCTCGACCCGGCCGACGGAGGCAGCGATGTCCATCCCCGTGATCGGCGCCACCGCCGCCGAATGTCGCGCCCGGTGATCGGCCGCTGGCGGGACCGCGCCACCTCCGCGCTGGAGCGCTTCCTGCTCCAGGGGCCGCTGGCGCGGCTCGCCTTCATCGCGTTCGTCCTGCTCCTCCTGACCTTCGGGGCCGGCCTCCTTGCGTGGGAGGTGGCCGGGCCGTTCGACTCGCCCTGGAGTGCGATCTGGTGGGCGTTCCTGCGGCTCTCCGACCCGGGGTACCTCGGGGACGACGCCGGCGGGCCGCGCCGGGTGATCGGGACGGCGCTCATCGTCCTCGGCTACGTGCTCTTCCTCGGCGCGCTCGTGGCGATCATGACGCAATGGCTCAACGCCACGATCGCCCGGCTGCAGCTCGGCCTGACCCCGATTGCCCGCAACGGCCACGTCGTGATCCTCGGCTGGTCCAACCTGACGCCCATCATCGTGCGCGAGCTGCTCTGGTCCGAGGAGCGGGTGGAGCGGTTCCTCCTGCTCCGAGGTGCACGGCGGCTCCACGTCGGGATCCTGGCGGACGAAGTCACACCGGAGCACCGCCAGGAGCTGCGCGACCGGCTGGGCGAGGACTGGGACGAGCGCCTCTTCACCCTCCGGAGCGGGACGCCGCTCCGCCAGGACCACCTGCGCCGGGTGGACGTGCTCCATGCGGGCGCGGTGATCCTGCCCGCGCCCCCGGTGCGCGACGGGGCCACGCTGTCCGCCGACGGCTACGTCCTCAAGGCCCTGATGGCGGTGGACGCGGTGGCCCGGGCGGAGGGACTCACCCCGCCGCCGATGGTGGCCGAGATCCAGGACGCGCGGAAGGCGCCGCTCGCCCGCCGGGTGTACGGTGGCCCGCTGGAGCTGCTCGCCAACGACCTGATGATCAGCCGGCTCGTGGCGCAGGTGGTGCGGCACCCGGGCCTCTCGGCGGTCTACCGTGAGCTGCTCTCGGAGGAGCAGGGGAACGAGGTGCGGGTGCGCGAGGCGGCGGGGCTCGAGGGGCTCACCTTTGCCGAGGCGCGCGAGCGCTTTCCCTTCGCCGTCCTGCTCGGGGTGGTGCGCCAGGAGTCGGGACATGACGTGCCCCACCTGAGCCCGGCGGACGACT
>CAVQWA010000056.1:0-100082 GCA_963717315.1 uncultured Gemmatimonadales bacterium | reverse complement strand
CGCCACCTTGCGGAGCTCCCCGCCCCGGGACTCCGCGTATGCGAACGTGTTGGCCATCAGAGCACCTTCGCCTCGGTCTGGAGGAGCCGCACGAGCTCGGGCACCACCTCCGGCCCCTCGCCCAGGATCCGCCCCCCGGTCCGCTCCGCGGGGAGCTCCATCTTCGCCACCGTGAGCCGCGCCTCGCCCAGCTGGGCCGGCCGCACGTCGAGCGGCTTCTTCTTGGCCGCCATGATGCCCTTGAGCGAGGGGAGGCGGGCCCGCGCGATCCCCTCGTCGATGGTGAGCACCGCCGGGAGCGGGAAGGTCACCGTCTCCGAGGCGCCCTCGAGCTCGCGCCGCGCGGTGCCCTTGCCGTCGGCCACGTCGAGCTTCGACACCGCGGTCACGCAGGGGAGGCCGAGCCGGTGCGCCGTCATCGCGCCCACGGTGCCCGCGCCGGTGTCCACCGCCATCCGGCCGAAGAGGACGAGGTCGTAGCCCCCGTCCTTGAGCTCGGCCGCGAGGGCTGCGGCCACCGCGCGCCCATCGGCCGGCACCGCATCGGCCTGGAGCTGGATGGCGCTGGTGGCCCCCATGCCGAGCGCCTTCCGCAGGGTCTCCTGCACCCCGTCGGGGCCGAGCGAGACCACCACCACCTCGCCCGCGCCGGCCTTCTCGACCAGCCGCAGCGCCACCTCGACGGCGTACCCGTCGAAGTCGCTCATGTCGAACTTGAGCCCGGCGGGATCCACGCCGGACCCGTCGGGGAGGACCTTGAAGCGCTGTTCCATGTCGGGGACGCGCTTCATGCAGACGGCGACTTTCACTGCGGGCTCCGGGGGTGAAGGCTTGCGGTCACGAGTCGCGAGGGGTGCGGGGTGGGGGACTCGTGACTCGTGACTCGTGACTCGCGTCTCGCGACTAGAACGCGCTCAGTCCCGTGACTTCCTGCCCCAGGATGAGCGTATGCATGTCGTGCGTGCCCTCGTAGGTGTACACCGACTCGAGGTTGGCCATGTGGCGCATCGAGTGGTACTCGACGAGGATGCCGTTGGCGCCGAGGAGGCGGCGCGCCTCGCGGGCCGCCTCGCACGCCATGTCGATGTTGTTCCGCTTGGCCATCGACACCTGCTGCGGCGTCATCGTGCCGCGGTCCTTGAGCCGGCCGAGCTGGAGGGTCAGGAACTGCGCCGTGGTGATCCCGGTGAGCATCCCGGCGAGCCGCGCCTGCTGCAGCTGGGTCTGCCCGATCGGCCGGTCGAACATCACCCGGTTCTTCGAGTACTCCAGCGCCTCCACGTAGCACGCCATCGCCGCGCCGATCCCGCCCCAGGCGATGCCGTAGCGCGCCTGCGTGAGGCACATGAGCGGGCTCTTGATCCCGCCCGACTTCGGCAGGATGGCGTCCTTCGGCACCACGCAGTCCTGCAGCACGATCTCGCTGGTGTCGCTGGCGCGGAGCGAGAGCTTTCCCTTCTGGTCCTTCGCGGTGTAGCCCGGGGTGCTCGAGGGGACGATGAACCCGCGGATGGACTTCTGGTCGTCCACCGCGCCGGTCTTGGCCCAGATGATGGAGACGGTGGCCTGGGAGCCGTTGGTGATCCACATCTTGGCGCCGTTCAGCACCCAGCCGTCCTTCGTCTCCCGCGCGGTGGTGATCATCCCGCCGGGGTTCGAGCCGTAGTCCGGCTCGGTCAGCCCGAAGCAGCCGATCTCGGCGCCGGAGGCGAGCCGGGGCAGCCAGTGCTTCTTCTGCTCCTCGGAGCCGAAGGCGAAGATGGGGTACATCACCAGGGCGCCCTGCACCGAGGCGAAGGAGCGGATGCCGCTGTCGCCCCGCTCCAGCTCCTGCATGATGAGCCCGTAGGCCACGTTGTTGAGCCCGGCGCAGCCGTACTCCTCGGGGAGGTTGGCGCCGAAGAGCCCCAGCTCCGCCATCCCGGGGATGAGCTGCCTGGGGAACTTCCCCTCGATGTATGCCTCGCCGATCACGGGGATGAGGTGCTCGTCCACCCACGCCCGCACCGTATCCCGCACCGCCCGCTCCTCCTCGCTCAGCAGCGAGTCGAAGTCGAGGAAGTCCACGCCGGGAAAGCTGTTTGCCATGTCGCTGCCGCTTGTCGTTGGTCGAAGGTCGAAGGTCGAAGGTCGAAGGCCACCCGCAACCCGCCGTCTCGCTACCCCACCCTCCGCCTCGCCCGCGCCACCACCCCCACTTCCGCCGCCTTCCGCCGGAACCCGGGGCCGTGGTCCACCGGGCGGCCGGTCTCGGCCTGCCACTGGTGCACCATCTCGTGCAGCACCGTCTCCTCCACCTCCGCCCACCCGTGCCGCAGGTGGCGCCGGCTCACCGCGATCTCCAGCACCCGGTTGGTGCGGAGCTCGAGGGCCAGCTCGCCCAGCCGGATCCGCATCCGGCTCGAGATCCGGAACGGCACCGCGGTGAGCGTGCCGCCGAAGTGCTCGGCGTTGAGCCGCTCGTGCAGCCGCTCGAGCCGGTGGAGCAGGGCCAGGTCGCCGGGACGGGGCCGCTCCCGCCGCCGCTCCCGGGTCCAGGGCGGGGCGTACTGCTCCACCGGGAACGCCAGGAACTCCTTCCGGAGCGCCGCGCGCTCCGCCCGCCGGGTGCCCCGCGCGAGGAACCGGACGATGGCCCGGAGCACCCGATCCGGCGCCCAGGCGTACCCCCGGTGGATCCGGAGCACGCCGGCGGTGAACGAGAGCATCACCGTCCGGTTCACCTGCTCCCGCACCACCGTGCCGGGCGGGAGGCCCAGGGCGAAGAGCCGCTCCGCGAGCGGCGCCGCCGGCTCCGGCAGCGTGCCGGGGCCGAGCGGGAGCTCGACCTGCTCAGCGTCCACCAGCCGCCGCGCCCTGACGCGCGTGCCTGCGCGCGAAACGGGCTTCGTCGGACGGTACAAAGCGACCCGCCGGCCGATCCCACCGCCAGTGCCGAACCGAGACTGCGCCTTCATCCACCGTCACCACGTTGAAGGAGCAGGGACGCTTGCCCCGCGATCGGGTCGAGATCGTCCCCGCCGTACTGATCACCGTTCCCCGCGGGAGGTCGCCGGCGCCCTCCTCGTGGTCGTGCCCGCAGAGCACCACGTCGGCGCCGATGGCGTCGAGCCGGTCCTGCGCGTCCTTCCAGTGCGCCAGCCCCATCCGCCGGGAGAGCCGGCCGCGGAGGACGTTGTGGTGCAGCACCGCCACCTTCACCGCTTCCGCCGGGGCGGCCGCGAACCCGCGCGCCGCGCGCTCGGTTTCGCCCTTCGGCAGGTGGCCCTTCACCGTCAGGTCCCGCTGGTTCCAGGTGAGGGAGCCGACCGAGAGCCCGTGCGCGCTCACCATCCCCGCGATGACCGCCCCCGGCACCTCGAGCACCGGGCCCAGGTCCGCGCCGAAGTACCGGCGGTACTTCGCGTACCGCGGCGCGGGGCCAAGGAGCCCGAACGGGCTCCGCCACCACTGCACGTCGTGGTTGCCCGGCACCACCAGCACCGGCGCGGTCCGCCGGAACCCCTGCACCAGCGCCAGCGCCCGCTGGAACTCCCCGTGGCGCGCTCGCTGGGCCACGTCCCCCGAGATCACGATGGCGTCGGCGCCCAGCTCGGGCACCTGCGCCTCCACCGCCTCGACCAGCTCGAGGTCGGCCACCCCGCCGAAGTGGACGTCGGCGAGATGTGCGATCGTGACGCTCACCAGCGGGCCTGCACCCGGTAGGTGAGCGTGGCCTCTCCGCCCGCCGGCACCTTCACCCGGAACCGGGTGAGGGTGCTGGAGAGCTTCTCCGCCGGCACCGAGCTGGTCACCACCGACCACACCCCGCTCCGCTGCTCGAGCACCTCGAGGGTGACCTCGGCGGCGCCGGCGTTCGACAGGGTCCAGCGGTAGTCGGCGGTGGCCACCGTCTGCCGCCCCTCGCGGGCCTGCGCGTACTCGGTCTGCACCATCCGCGCGGTGAGGTCGAAGGCGGTGCCGGCGTTGAGCCGCAGCTCCTCGCCCGCCGCGGTGTGCCCGGTGCCCGCCACGCCGACGAGCTGGAGCCGGCCCTCGCGGTCGGCCTCCATCAGCCGCCAGGTGCCGCCGGGGAGCGGGAGGTCGCCGAAGGTGGTCTTGCGCTCGCGGGGCAGGACCCAGGTCACCGCCACGGGGAGCACGTTCTCCTCACCGTACTGGGGCAGCGGGCCGTACATCGGCACCTGCCCGCTCACCGTGTAGCGCTTCTCCGCCCGCACTTCGGCGGGCTCGAAGAGCGCCACGGCGAGCTGGGAGCCGCGCCGGAGCGCGTGACGTCCGGGGAGGGTGTAGAGGTGCGCCTCGCCGATCGCCTGCTCCGAGGCCCTGTCGAACGCCACCGCCTCCATCGCCTGCCCCCGCGCCATCATCGGCCGCGGCACCCCGCCCTGGTAGCCCACGTTGCCGGCGAGGAGCTGCACCTCGGCGTCGTCGGCGTCGAGGGAGCCGGACTGGATCACCGCGAGGCCGCTGACGCGCGCAGGTCCACCTGGCCCACTGCCCGACTGCCCGACTGCCCGACTGTCCGACTGCCCGCCCAGCACCACCGTGTAGTTCGCGCCCCACCCACCCCCCTGCGCGTACCAGGCGAGGGGCAGGGCGTCACGCCGCGAGGTGGCGTTGAGGCCGAGCGTAAGGGCGGCGTCGCCACCGGCGAGTTCCGCCGGGAAGAGCGGCACGCCCGGCATGCCGAACATCACCGAGCCGTCGGCGAGCCTGACCCGGACCGGCTCGAGGCCGAGCACCGTGGCGCGCACCGTGTCCTTCTCGCGGGCGAAGCGGAGCTCGCGGCCCACGGCGCGGCGGAGCGCCGCGTCGGCATTCGCGGCGGGGAGGAGCGTGCCACCCTGGATCCGGATGGCGGGGTCGAGGCTGATGATCGTGCCCAGGTCCACCTGCCCCAGGTCCACCGTCCGGGTCGAGGCGCCGGAGGGCACCACGCCGGGGAAGGTGCGGCGCGCGAGCACCCGGCCGTCCTGGTAGAAGGTGTAGCCGCCGCCCTGCTGGGCGGCCGCCGAGGCGGGGAGTGCCGCCAGCGCCGCGGCGGCGAGGAGCAGTCGGTTCATTCCGGGGACTCCATTCCGGTTGTCTTGCGCGCGTACCACTCGGCGGCCACGCGGGTCACGATCCGACGGGTCACGAGCCAGGTCACCAGCACCGCCACGCCGCCGTAGAAGCGCGCCAGCGAGTCGGGCGGCAGCGCCAGGTACACCCACGCGGCGCAGAGGAGGGCCGCGACGGGTGCGACGCGCCGGGCCAGCTTCCTGCCCCGCTCCTCCACCTCGCCCCGGCAGAGCACGCAGAGCTCGCCCCACCGGTTGGCCGGGTTCCGCCGGCCGCAGCGGACGCAGGGGACGTCAAGCGACACGCCGTGCAACGGCATCGCCGAACGCGGCCGTGCCGGCCGTCCCCTGGAGGTCCCTCGTGCGGACGCCGTCGTCCACGATCGCGGCGCGCACCGCCTCGCGCACCCGGCGCGCGGCGGGGAGCTCGCCCAGGTGCTCCAGCATCATCGCCGCGGCGAGGATCTGGGCCGCGGGATTCGCGACGCCCTTCCCCGCGATGTCGGGCGCGCTCCCGTGCACCGGCTCGAAGATCGCGGCGGCGGTGCCGATGTTGGCGCCGGGGGCCAGGCCCAGCCCGCCCACCAGGCCGGCGGCGAGGTCGCTCAGGATGTCGCCGAACATGTTGGTGGTCACCACCACGTCGAACTGCTCCGGGCGGATCACCATCTGCATCGCGGTGTTGTCGATGATCAGGTCGTTCGTCTCCACCCGGCCGGCGTACTCCGCCGCGATCGCGTGCCCCACCTCGAGGAAGAGGCCGCTCACCATCTTGAGGATGTTGGCCTTGTGGGCGATGGTGACCTTCCTCCGCCCGGTGCGCGCCGCGTACTCGAAGGCGTGGCGGATGATCCGCTCGCAGCCGTGGCGGGTGACGATCGCCACCGACTCCGCCACGGCGCGCGGGTCGTCGCCCACCTGCACGAAGTGCTCGACCCCGATGTAGAGCCCCTCGAGGTTCTCCCGCACGATCACCAGGTTCACGTTCTCGAACCGGCCGGGGAGGATCGTGTGCGCCGGCCGCACGTTGGCGTAGAGCCCGAACTCCTTCCGGAGGGCGACGTTCACCGAGCGGAAGCCGCCGCCGACCGGGGTGGTGAGCGGGCCCTTGAGCGCCACGCGAGTGCGCCGGACGCTCTCCAGCGTGTCGTCGGGAAGCGGGTTCCCCCGCGCCGCCACCGCCGCCATCCCGCCGAGCTGGGTGTCCCAGTTGATGGCGACGCCGGTGGCCTCCAGCACCTTCACGGTGGCGGCGGTGATCTCGGGGCCGATGCCGTCCCCGGGGATGAGCGTGACGTCGTAGGCGGTCATTGCCGGGCTTCGGGCGGGGCGATCTGCAGCACGGCGGCCTCGTACGCGGCGGCCGCGGTCGGGCCCTCGCCCCGGGGCACGGCGCGCCAGAGGATGGCGCCGGTCCGGATGTCGGCGAGGACGAAGGTCGCGTCGGCGCGGACCCTGCCGGGCGCGCCGTCGAACGTCACCGAGGCCGGCACCAGGATGAAGCGCGCGTCGGTGAGGGCGGCGAGGGCGCGGAGGCTGCTCCGGAGCGGGTCGGGCACGGTGGTGAGCCGCGGGTTCCGGAGGCTCGCCTGGCCCATCCGGTCGGGATCGCCCACCATCCCCGGCGCCCGGCGTGCCACGCGCCGGAGCTCCGCCGGCAGCACCCAGGTCACCTCGGGCATCCGGGCCTGGAGGAACTCCCCGAAGGCGCTGTCGGCCCAGGCGAGCCCCCGTTCGCGGGGCGACACCGCGGAATCCGTGGCCAGCGCGGGGGGGACGAGCAGGTGGGTCATCGGGAGGACGGGGACCTTCTGCCCGGTGAACGGGGTCACCGAGAGCGGGGCCACCGGCCGGGCCTCGGGCTCCTGCGCCTGGGCCGGCTCGGCGCCCCCCGGGGCACCCCGTCCACCGCAGGCGATCGCCGCCACCAGCAGGAAGGGCAGCCAGGCCGGCCCTCGCGTCGCCATTCCCGCTCTCCCGGTTCGTAAGCTGTTGTGTTGGAATCACTTGGCCGGACCATCCGGGTCCGGCGACAGGCGGGAAGGATAATCGGGGGGAGGGCGGGATGGGAGGTCGGCTCGGCGGCTCGGCGGCTGGATCAGGGGGCACCGTTGACGTATAGTTGATACCTCACTTGTACGTCTCGGGGGGTGCTGATGCAGACCAAGCTGACCCTCCGCCTCGAGCAGCGGCTCATCCGCCGCGCCAAGGCGTACGCTCGGCGCACCGGGAAATCGGTCTCGGAGCTTGTCGCCGAGTTCTTCGGCCGCCTCGAGGCGCCGCGGGAGGGCGATCAATTGCCCGAGGCCCGTTCGCCGGCGGTGCGGTCCCTCCTCGGAGCCCTGGCCGGCACCGCGGTCGGCGAGCGCGACTATCGCGAGTTCCTGGAGGAGAAGCACCGGTGAGGGTGCTCTTCGACACGAACGTGGTGCTCGACGTCCTGTTCGCCCGGGCCCCGCACGCCGGTCCCGCCACCGCGCTCCTCGACCGCGTCGCGGCGAGGGAACTCGATGGCCTCCTCGGCGCCACCACCGTCACCACGATCCATTGCCTCGCCGCCCGGGCAGTCGGGACCGCCGGCGCACACCGCCACGTGCGCACCCTGCTCGGCCTCCTCGACGTCGCCCCGGTCACGCGCGCCGTGCTCACCGACGCGCTCGCCGCGGGATTCCCGGACTACGAGGACGCGGTGCTGCACGAGGCCGCCCGCCATGCCGGCGCCGACGCCATCGTCACCCGGGACGCGAGGGGTTTCGCGAAGGCCCGGCTCAGGATCTACGGGCCGGGGGAGCTGGTGCGGTTCCTGGAGGCGAGCGGGGGGTAGGTGGCGGTCGGGCGGTCGGGGCGTCGGACTGTCCGACTACTCCAGCGCCTGCCCCCCATCCACCACCAGGGTCTGCCCGGTGATGTGCCGTGCCGCCTCGGTGCAGAGGAAGGCGATGACGCTGGCCACGTCGTCGGCTTCGGCGAGGCGGCCGAGGACGGTGCGCTTCCGGGCCCGCTCGATCACCTCGGGGGGGAGCATCCCCATCCGCTCGGTGCGGATGAAGCCGGGGGCCACGCCGTTCACGTTCACGTTGGCGGGGCCGAGCTCGACGGCGGCGGCGCGGGTGAGCCCCTCGAGCGCCGCCTTGCTCGCGGCGTAGTTCGCCACGCCGAAGCCGGGGCGCTGGGCCTGGTGCGCGCTCACGTTCACGATCTTGCCGAAGCGCTGCGCGCGATAGGTGGAGGACACCGCCTGGATGCAGTGGAACGCGCCGGTGACATTGGTCTCCAGCACGTTCCGCCAGGCGGACTCGGTCATCCGCCAGAGCGCGCCGTCCATCGCGATGCCGGCGTTGTTCACCAGGAAGTGGACCCCGCCGAGCTCCTGCTCCACCTCGGCGAAGAAGCGCTGCACGGCCGAGCGGTCGCGCACGTCGCAGATGGAGGCGAGCACCTTCGAGCCCATCGCGGAGAGGGCCGTCTCGGTGAGCAGCGCCTGCTCCCGCACGTCGCGGCCGGGCAGGTCCACGAAGCAGAACGCCACGGCGCAGCCGCGGCGGCCGAACTCGAGGGCGATGCTCCGGCCGAGCCCGGTGGCCCCGCCGGTGACCACGGCCACCTTCCCCCGGAAGCCGGTGGTTTCGAGGGCCGGGGCAGGATGGGACTTGGTGATGGGGCCGCCGGAGGAACTCGCGTTCCAGCCCTCGCCGGGGGAGGGTCGGTCGGGGGTGGCGAAGGGCATTCGAGGGAAGCTACCGGCGGGCGGGCGGGGCGCAAGCGGGCGGCCCGGGAGGTGCTAGATTGGCTCTCGTGGGCCGCAAGCTACCTCCCATTCGCCGGCACCGGCTCCGGGATCCGGACGACGACGCCGACCTCCGCCGGCTGACCCCCGCCGAGCGGGTGGCATTGGTCTGGCCGCTCACCCTGCAGGCGTGGGCCTTCTATCGGGGCATCGAGGATGAACCGCGACTTCGTCGAGATGTTGGCGGCGTTGCGCGACGCCGGGGCTGAGTACCTCGTCGTCGGCGCGCACGCCCTCGCCGCGCATGGCCGGCCCCGGGCCACGGGGGATCTCGACCTCTGGGTGCGGCCAACGAGCGAGAATGCGCGCCGGGTGTACGCCGCGCTTGCGGCGTTCGGGGCGCCGCTCGACCAGCTGACGGTGGAGGACCTGACCGAGCCCGACCTGGTCTACCAGGTCGGGGTGGTCCCGGCGCGGATCGACATCCTTACCGGGATCTCTGGGGTGGACTTCGCGGAGGCCTGGGCCGGACGGATGACCATCCGCCTGGGCGAGCTCGAGGTGCCGGTCATCGGACGGGAGGCCCTGCTCCGGAACAAGCGAGCTGCCGGCCGTCCGCGTGACCTGGCCGACGTGGCCGAACTCGAGGCCACGCAGCACGACTGATCCGGAACGCCGCACGGCAGGGGCCAGCATCGGTCGCCGAGCCGCCGAGCCGCCCTATCTTCCCCCGCGTCCCGACCCCCGGAGCCCCTGCCCCGTGCCCCCTTCCCTTCCCCGCCTCCTGGCCCGCTGGTTCCTGAACGGCCTCCTGGTGGTGGCCCCGGTCGGGCTCACCCTGTACGCCTGCTGGTTCGTCTTCGTCACGGTGGACGGGTGGCTCAACATCCCGATCCCCGGGGTGGGCTTCCTGGTGACGATCGGGCTGATCACCCTGCTCGGCTGGCTCGCCCGGGGGTTCGTCACCCAGCAGCTCCTCGAGTGGCTCGACGACCTGCTGGCGAAGGTGCCGCTGGTGCGGCTGCTGTATGGCGCGCTCCGCGACCTCACCGAGGCACTGGTGGGGAAGAAGAAGAAGTTCGGGCGGCCGGTTCTGGTGCGGGTGGGGATGCCGGGGTCGGAGATGCGGGTGCTCGGCTTCGTCACTCGCGAGGACGCGACCCTGCTCGGAGTGCCGGGCCACGTCGCCGTCTACCTCCCGCAGAGCTACAACTTCGCGGGCCAGACCGTCATCGTGCCGAGCGACCGGATCGAGGACGTCGCGCTCGCGAGCAGCGAGGTGATGGCATTCATCGTGTCGGGCGGGGTGACCGAGGTGGGGGCGGGTGCGGGACAGCCCGGGCCGATTGGGTGAGGGCCTGGCGAGCCGGATGGTCGAGGAGCACGTTAGGTGGCTGGCTGCCGCGGGGCGATCGGCCTCCACCCTCCGGACGCGGTCGAGGGAGCTGGGCCGGTTCGCGGCCTGGGCCGACGCCGGGCGGCTGCCGGCATCGGGGGAATTCGAGCCGCGGTTGTTCGGCGGGTACGCCGAAGAGTTGGCGAAGCGCTGTCGCGGGGACGGCCACCCGCTTTCGGCCGGCACTCGGGCCATCGTGCTCGGCGTCACTTCGCGGACTCGGAAGGTGGCTGGTCCGTACCGGAGCCCAGCGGGAGGATCCGGCGGCCGACCTCGAGATCCCGCCGCGGCCGCGGCGGATTCCGCGGCGGATCCTGAGTGCCGGAGAGATGGAGATCGTGCTGGCCGTCCCTGATGTCGGGAGGCCGGGCGGCCTCCGGACGCGCGCCGTCCTGGAACTGCTCTACTCGACCGGGCTCCGGCGGGAGGAGCTCATCAACCTCGCGCTGGACGACCTTGACCGCGGACGCGGTGTCCTGACCGTGAGGGAGGGCAAGGGCCGGCGGGACCGGGTGGTGCCGATCGGGAGCAGGGCGCTGGCGTGGGTGGACCGGTACATTCGGGAGGCCAGGCCCGCCGTTGGGTGCGGTGCGGATCGGCAGATCCTGTTCCTGAGCGGGCGTGGCCGCCGACTCAGGGGGAATCGGCTGAGCGAGGTGGTGGCGCGGGTGCTGGCGAAGGCAGGGTTCGCCGGACGGGGGAGCTGCCACTTCCTTCGTCACACGATGGCCACCCTGCTGCTGGAGAATGGGGCGGATGTCCGGGTGATCCAGGAGCTGCTGGGGCACGAGCACCTCGGCACCACGGCCCTGTACACCCACGTGGCGGTGGGCCACCTGAAGCGGATCCACGCGGCGACCCACCCTGCGGAGCGCGCTGTGGGTGGCCGATCAGGCACCGGTGTGTGCTGCCCGAACTGCGGGCATAGGTTCACCCCAACGTCCGGCGTTACAGGCAGCCCACCCAGGCGATCGAGGGGATAACCGGTCGCGGGGATCCTGCTCACCCAGGATCCCATCGGGCTGGCGGGAGGGACGAATCTCTACGCGTACGCGGGGAACAATCCCGTGGCGTGGAGCGACCCGTATGGTTTGTGCACCCCGATGCCGGAGTGTCTCGCCAAGGCTGCGGCTGCTGCGGCAGCGGCTGCTACGGCAGATGGCCCGCTACCGGTCGGAGATCTGGTCGGACTCGGCATCTTGGTGGCGGCAGTTGTCGATGCCACGAGCTCGAGCGACGATGGCGCCGATCAACTCGTTCCGACGCGCGGCGCGCGCCCGACCGCCGAGGAAGACGCGGCGGTCCAGGAGCGGGGGCAGCGTGGCGGGTGCATGACCTGTGGCACAAGTGATCCCGGCACCGCATCGGGGCGATGGATTCGCAATCACGTTCCGCCCACGTCTCTCCGAATGCCTGATGAGCCGCAGTACCTAGGGCCACACTGTCAGAACTGCAGCAACAGGCAAGGAGGGTGGCTCCGGCAGATGCTACGGCGCATCAAGGAAGTATTCGATGACTCCGATCCCCCCGTGCAGCAGCTGGGTGCCGTGGGGGCCTGACGCGCTCAAGGTGGAAAGATGCGACCGTCGCCATTCGAATGGGTCGAATCACAGGGCGGACCGGTAATCCTCCTTCCGACCCGACTCTTGCCCGAGTGGGGTGGAGCGGACAGGGCCGGGGCCAGTCCATGGGGGAGATCCGCGCCGGAATCTGACTATGGGCGCGCGTGTTCAGCCGGTGGGTCACCGGCAATTGTTCAGGTCGCTCATGGGCAGGGATTGGTGATCGGGGGCGAGCCACTGCCTATCACCGCGGTTCCATCCGCCGATGGGTGGGCGCTCGTACGGTGGGTCTTCGCCGACAGCGACGACGATGTCGCCGCCGCTCTATCCGAGCTAGATCCTGCGACGTTCTCGGCCGTGGAAGGGGTAGCTCTGTCAGGGGGTGAGGAGTTTCGGCTATTCGATGCCGCAATGCCAGGTGACGACATTGTGGGCACCTCCCTGTCGCTAGACCTGGGCCCGGGGCCGCTCCACGTCTACACGTCGGAACTGCATCCTAGTGGGCGGACAAAGCTCATTGTGCATTGGCTGGGCCGGCAACTCCCCGGGTAGTCGAGCAGCTGGTGCTACCTACCACGGATTCCTGCCGGGCAACCGCTACGAGAACCGGATTCCCGGAGCTCTCCCCTGCGGGGGAGCCGAGCGAGGGCCGACGTTCGCGGGCCTGTCGTAGGATGGGTTGGGCGGTAATGGAGCTTCCTCACCCAGGATCCTGACCTTTCCCCCATCTTGAGCTACGTCAGGATCGGAGGGCCAGCGTTGAGGAAGGCCCTTCCTCGGAGGTGAACAGAGCCGCGTATTCCGTCGGGGTCCGCTGCGCGGGGCCGCGGTGCGGGCGGTCGGTGTTGTCCTCCTCGCGCCACGCCTCGAGGGCGGTGCGCGCCTCGGCCAGCGTCGGGAAGTGGTGCTGGTTCAGGCATTCATCCCGGAGCTTGCCGTTGAAGCACTCGATGAAGCAGTTCTCCACCGGGCGGCCCGGCGTGATGAAATCGAGGCGAATCCCCCGGGTCGCTGCCCACTGGTCGAGCGCGAGGCTCACGAATTCCGGGCCGTTGTCACACACGATCGTCGCGAGCGGCTGCCGGACCAGGAGCAGGGCCTCCAGCGCCTCGACCACCCGGCGGGCCGGCAGCGAGCGGTCCACCGACAGCAGCGGGCACTCCCGGGTCAGGTCATCCACGAGCGCCCACACCCGGAAGGGCCGGCCATCGCTCGTCGTGTCGCGGACGAAATCCATGCTCCAGCGCTCGTCGGGGCGCTGCGGCACGGGCGCCACGGTGGCCCGCTTCCGCCGGGGCCGCTGCCCGACCTGGAGCCCCTCGAGCCGGAGCAGACGCTCGACCCGCTTGTGGTTCACCGGCCAGCCCTCCCGGCGCAGGCGCCAGGTGAGGCGGGGGCTCTCCCACCGCGGCTTGCGCACGGCCAGCTCGCGCACCCGGGCGACGAGCGCCGCCGGCGACGTCTGCCGCGCCACGTAGCGCAGGAGCGCCCAATGCACGCCCTGATAGCGGCAGGCGGTCGCCAGTGGCAGGGCATGGTGCGCCTGGGTGTCCGTGACCACCGCCCGGCGCTGGATCGGGGTCACCACTCTTTTCCCAGGGCGTCCTTGAGGACCTGGATGTTCAGCGCCTGGTTGGCCACCATCCGCTTCAGGCGCCGGTTCTCGTCCTCCAGCGCCCGGAGCCGCTGGAGCTCGGCCCGCGTCATCCCGCTGAACTGCCGCTTCCAGCGGTAGAACGTATCGAGCGAGATCCCGTGGCGCCGGATTACCTCTTTCGCCGTGACCCCACCGGCGGGCTCCTGCAGGATGGCGACGATCTGCTCGTCGGTGTACTTCCGCTTCCCTCTCACGGGTCCTCCGGGCCGTCAGGCCGGTCGGGACCCTCCGATCCTACCGCGGCCTAGATCCGGGGGAAAGGTCACGAGGGCTGGGGGTGAGGAGTGCCGTTCCTGGGTGGTGATCAGGCGGTGCATGCCGATGGGGTCTCGGCCAGCACAGCTTGACGGGATTCGCCACATCCCCTCAATACGACCATACCGGACCTGAGGCGGCCGGAGTGTGGGGGTCGATTCAGTGGGCCGCCAAGTGCAGCCTACTGCACGTAAAGTTCCCGAGCTGCCAGCAGGGCGCTTTGTCGAATTGGCTCACCTGCACTCGCCTCCCACAGTGCCTCCAGCATCGGCTCGCCATACGCCTGATCCTCGAGGCGTAGCTCAAGGAATACTGAGCCACCTAGCAGGACCTCAGCCCATTCCTGCAGTTTGGCCGGCTCGCCCTCGAGCCGGGTAAGCCCCTCTGCAACATCCTCGGGAAACACCGGCACTACGTACCGATTGGGATTGCGGTAGACCACCTGATCCCCGGATCGCTCAATGGTGATCCCGAGCGCCGTGAGGGCATCCCAAGGGCGCAGGCCGTGAACGCATGCCTTGATGAATGCTGTCGGCTCCGGTCCCACACTATCTGCCGTCATGTTTACTTCTTCGGATCGAGATGTACCAGCCGTCCCGCCTCGTCGTAGGCCTTCTGCACGACTGCCTTGCCTCCATCCGGGGCGATCACCGATTCGATCGCCTGGCGTCCATTACGTCCAGTCCGTGTGAGTGTGACAACGACGTTTCCACCCTCATCCTGCGTGATCGCAATCGCCGTCTTGGTGGTCGCGCGTCCAATCGCGCGATTCACTGCAGCGGCTTGGGCCTTCGGGAGCGCCATGTCCGCCAGTGCTGATCTCGCCGCGGACTTTGTTGCATACACTGTTCCGGCCGCGGCGACTTCGGCTGCTGCCGCTCGGGCGCCTGCACCGAAGAGGGATCTGTAGATGCCAGCGCCAATGGCCAGAGGGAGGAGAAGGACCTCCTCGCCGACTATCGGCCGCTCGAGCGCTTCATACTGATCTCCGCAAAGTGGCGGGCAAGTCGATAACCCGAACGGGTCGCTAAAGAACATGGGGTTGTTGTTGGCATAGGCGTAGAGATTCGTCCCCCCCGCCAGCCCGATGGGATCCTGGGTGAGCAGGATCCCCTTCCGGGGGGGGGGACCGCCCTGCCGCGGTCGGGACTAGGTGGTGTCGGGCCCTGCGCGGGAGCGCGCCCGTGCCCACTGGGGCTGGATGGCCAGAGCATCCACCCAGCCCTGGAGGTATCCGAGGTCGAGTTCCGGCCTCCGAACGCGGAGGAGCCCCGCGGCGTCCTCGATCTGCCGCTCGGAGTCCCCGAGCCTGGCCCACTCGAGCTTCGCGAGGATCACGTCCTCGACCGCCGCCACGTACACCTCGAGATCCTGCAGCGCCCCGCGCCGCCACCGGTCGAACTCGACGAGACTGAAGGGCCGCGACTTCCGGATGATGAAGTCCACCTTCCAGCCGGTGTCCGGGTCGATGGCATTGAACAGCGCCTCGTGCCGCAGGGCCTCGCCGGCCGCCGCTGGATCCACGCAGTAGCCCGACACCTGCAGCCGGTCCACCAGGACGGCGAGCTGGGCCGGGGTCGGGGCGATGACGAAGTCGATGTCCTGGGTGGCCCGCGGGCTGCCATGGAAGGCCGCCGCGAACGACCCGGTGAGCATGTAGGGGATGCCTGCGGCTTCGAGGGCGGTGATGAGCGGCCGGAAGACGTCCCGGGAAGCCATCAATGCCCGGCAACACGTGGGGAGGAGCCCTGGGCGACCCGGGCAATTGCCAGCCCGACTTCCCGATCGGCCCACTCGGGGTGCTCCCCCCGGAGCCTCGCCCGCAGGAGCTCCCGGGCCATTTCACTCATCTCCCAGGCGAGCTCGACCCTCGCCCCGGGCGACATCCGCCGCCACGCCTCCACCTGCAGGGCGAGCACCTCGGGAGTGGTATCCGAACCCGGGCGGGAAGTCATCGGTTGAACCTGCCCTGGAGCACCCGAGACGTCAACGACGTCGAGCGGGCGATTTCCCTCACCGCTCGCCCACGATCTTGATGACGACCCGCTTCCGCCGCTGCCCGTCCCACTCCCCGTAGAAGATCCGCTGCCAGGGGCCGAAGTCGAGCCGGCCCTCGGTGACCGGGACGATGACCTCGTGGCCCACGGTGAGGCTCCGGAGGTGGGCGGCGGCGTTGTCCTCGCCGGTGTCGTTGTGGCGGTAGCGCGCGGGATCCCAGGGGGCGACGGTGTGCTCCAGCCAGTGCAGGATGTCGTGCCAGAGGCCGGACTCGTGGTCGTTCACGAAGACCGATGCCGAGATGTGCATCGCCGAGACCAGCGCGAATCCCTCGCGGATGCCGCTCGCCTCGAGCCGGGCCTCCACCTCGCCGGTGATGTCGATGATTTCCTGCCGGCGCTTCGTCTCGAACCAGAGGTAGTGGGTGTGGGAGGGCATGGGGGAAGATACAGCCGTCCCGCCGTCTTTCCATCGCTCTATCGCTCTATCGCTCCGTCTCCCCCGACAGCGTAACGCACACCGTGTGCCCCCGATAGGGTCCCCCGGCCAGGAGCCTTCCGACGCGCGGGCAGGCGGCGGCGCCACGCTCGCGCGAGTAGCTCACCAGGGCGCGGCGCGGGCCCGCCCCCAGCCACGAATCGCCGTCCTGCCGCCGGACCACGATGAACGGCCGCTCCAGCCGCCCGAGGAAGTGGTACTGCCCGGCGTAGCCACCCACGTGGCCGATCTCGTATCCCGCGCGCTCGAGTCCGGCGAGGCGCGCGGCCCAGGGGCGGAGGTCCTGCGACGCGAGGAACCGCGGCGAGACGAGCTCGGCGGCGGTGAGGAGCACGGCGAACGCCAGCGTGGCGCGCGGCACGAGGCGCGCCGCCGGCCGGCCGTCCAGCGCGCGGGCGAGCGCCAGGGTCACGGCGGGGAGGAGCGGGAGGAGGTAGATCACCTGCTTGCCGCTCACGAGGCTGAAGCCCACGAGGACCGGAACCGCCCAGGCGGCGAGGAACCGGACACCGCGGTCGTCGAGGCGGAGCGCGGCGCGCGCGGCGCGCCACGCGGCGGGCCACGCCGCCCAGGGCAGCAGCAGCACCGGGAACCAGGGGAGGTACCACCAGAGCGGCCGGCGGTGGGCGAAGGCGTGCACCATCCGGCCGGCGGTCTGCCGCACGAAGATGGCGTCGGCGTAGGCCGGCCCCCCCTCCCGCGCGGCGGGGATGGCCCAGGCAAGGGCGATCGCCGCCCCGCCGGCCACCGCGGCCGCCACCCCCGCGTACCACGCCAGCCGCGAGCGCCGGGCGCCCCACCACGGCGCGAGCAGCGCCGCCGGCAGGACGTGCATCAGCGTCACCGGCCCCTTCGCCAGGACGCCGGCGCCGATGCCCGCGCCCAACAGCACGAATCCCCACCGCCGTCCGTCCGCCGCCGCGAGCAGCCCGAGGATCGCGGCCAGCACGGTGGCGGTGAGCAGGGTGTCGAAGAGCACCGCCTGGGTGAAAGCCGCCCAGGCGATCGTCCCGGCGAGGATCACGGCCGCGAGCGGCCCGGCCTCCGGGCGCCCGGGCCAGAGCCGGCGCGCGATCAGCGCCGTGAGCCAGGCCGACCCGAGGCCCGAGAGCACCGGCACCAGCCGCGCCCACCATTCCGCCACGCCGACCACGCGCCACCCGAGCAGGATCAGCCAGAAGAGGAGCGGCGGCTTGTCGCTGTAGGGTGCGCCGTTGAGGTGCGGCACCAGGAAGTCGTGCCGCAGCCACATCTCCCACGCCACCGAGAGGTAGCGGGTCT
The DNA here is from genome assembly GCA_963717315.1 of uncultured Gemmatimonadales bacterium. Classification (GTDB taxonomy): domain Bacteria; phylum Gemmatimonadota; class Gemmatimonadetes; order Gemmatimonadales; family GWC2-71-9; genus JAICEH01. Next base: position 82,645 of record CAVQWA010000056.1, on the reverse strand, counting down.
CGTCGATGGGGTAGGGCGGCCGCGCGGCCAGGCCCCCGAGCCAGGGAAGCGCGGCCGCCGCGACGACCAGCAGCGCGGCGCGCCGGGCGGTCACGCCGCGCGCGGGTCGGCGTGCCGGATCAGGTGCAGGTTCCGGGCGTAGATGAAGAGCCCCGCAGCCTGGCCGATGATGAACACCGGGTCCCGGCGATAGATGGCGTAGAGCAGCAGCACGAACCCGCCGAGCATGCTGAAGTACCAGAAGGCCGTCGGGGTGACGCTCCGGCGTGCGCGCTCGCTCGTCACCCACTGCACCAGGAAGCGCATGGTGAACATCGCCTGGCCGACGAAGCCGATGCCGGTCCAGATGAGGCGTGGACTCATGATGTGTGCTCCCGTACCCTGCGGTGAATCTCCTCGGCCGCCGCGGCGCGGTAGCGGCGGCGGAGCCAGGCCGCGCCGGCCAGGTCCGCCAGCCCCACCCAGAGGCGGTCGAGCATCCCGTAGTGGGACCGCCCGTGCCGGCGCGCGCGGTGCCCGACCGGCACCGAGATCACCCCGGCGCCCTCCCGCTGGAAGAGCGCGGGAAGGAAGCGGTGATTGTGGTCGAAGAAGGGGATGGCCAGGTAGGTGGCGCGGTCGAAGACCTTGAGCCCGCAGCCGGTGTCCGGCGTGCCGTCCCGGAGGAGCCGCGAGCGCACCCCGTTGGCCACGCCGGACGAGAGCCGGCGGAGCCGGGTGTCGTTCCGGTGGACCCGGTGGCCGACGGCCATCCCGAGCCCGGGCGCGGCATCGGGGCCGCGAAGCGTCCGGTAGAGCCGGGGAAGGTCGGCGGGGTCGTTCTGCCCGTCGCCGTCGAGCGTGGCGATGGTGGCGGCCCGGGCGGCGCGAACGCCGGTCCGGATGGCGGCGCTCTGGCCGGCATTGGCCCGGTGCCGGAGCACCCGGAGCTCGGGATGGGAGGCCTGCGATTCGACCAGGCGGGCGAAGGTGCCGTCGGCGCTGCCGTCGTCCACCGCGATGATCTCGAAGCTCCCGATCGAGCCCGCGGCGGCGGCGACCTCGGCCAGCAACGACGCGACGTTGCCGTCCTCGTCGTGAAACGGGATCACCGCGCTCAGGAGCGGGGGGGAGTCAGTCGGCGTCACGTTCATTCCTCCGGGGGGGGCCGGCGGCCATCCGGCCCCGGCGCCCAACGGACTAAGCCTAATCGAGCCGGGTGAAGCGAGTCTGAAGAAAACGGGGCGGGAGGGGAGTGGGTTCCCCGGGGATCCTGTTGCTGCCCGACCGCCCGACCGCCCGGCTGTCCGACTCCCCGCCTACTCGACCGCCCCCCTCCCCGCCTCCACGTCCACCCGGGTGAGCAGCAGGCCGCCGATCACGAAGAATCCCGCGAGGGCCAGGATCGCGACCCGGCTCGAGCCGAGCGCCCAGGCCACCGCGCTGAACACGGCGGGGCCGAGGATGCCGGCGAACTTCTCGAACACGGCGAAGAGGCCGAAGAACTCGCCGGTCCGGTCCTTCGGGATGAACGAGGCGAAGAGCGAGCGGGAGAGCGCCTGCACCCCGCCCTGGACCATCCCCACCAGCATCGCGAGCGCGAAGAACTCGCGCGCCGTGTCCATGCGCCATCCGAGGATGGTGATCCCGACATAGACCGCGACGCCGAGGAGGATCGCGCGCTTCGTCCCCAGCCGCCCCGCGAGCGCGCCGTAGAGGAAGGCGAACGGCACCCCGACGAACTGCACCAGCAGCACCGCGGTGATCATCCCGGTGCGGTCGATCCCGATCTCCTCGCCGTAGATGGTGGCGAGCCGGATGATGGTGACCACGCCGTCGTTGTAGATCACGAACGCGATGAGCATCGCGAACGCCTGGGGATACCGCCGGAGCCCGGCGACGAGCGCGCGGAGCCGCGCCAGGCCGGCCCGCACCGCGGAGCCGCCGGCCACCTCGCCGGGGCGGAGCGACGCCGGGGGCTCGGGCACCCGGCGGAAGAGCGGGATCGAGAAGCCGACCCACCAGAGCGCGGTGGCGACGAACGCCCCGCGGGTGAGCGCGGCGCTGGTGGCGCCGGGGAGCTCTCCGTCGGCCCCGAGGAGGCCGAAGACGCCGGGGGCGAGCTGGGGCAGGAGGCAGAGGAGGAGGAAGATCCCGCCGCCCAGGTAGCCGAGGGCGTAGCCGGTGGTGGAGAGCCGGTCCACGTCCTTGCCGCCCACGTGGGGGAGGAGCGCGTCGTAGAAGACGAAGCTCCCGTTCACCCCGATGTTGGCCAGGATGAAGAGCGCGGACGCGAGGAGGAGGTCGCCCTCCCGCACCAGCGCCATCGAGGCGACCGCCGCGGCGCCGAGGGCCAGGAAGAGGGCGAGCTGCCGCTTCTTGTTCGCGCGGTAGTCGGCCATGGCGCCGAGGAGCGGCGCCAGGACGGCGATGAGCACCAGCCCCGCGGTGGTGGTGATGCCGAAGAGGAAGGTGGCGCGCGCCCGCGGCACGCCCGCCGCCGCCACCGAGGCGTAGTAGATCGGGAAGAGCGCGGTCACGATGGTCGTGTACATCGCGCTGTTGGCCCAGTCGTACGTCGCCCAGGCGCGCCGCGCCGGCGTGTCGAGCGCGAGGCGCTGGAGGAGCGGGGGCCGGCTCACGGGACGCCATCCGGGGGCGGCCCGGTCGGCGCGCGGCCCACCCCGCCGGGCCGGGCGTAGCCTTCCGCCACGCGCGCGCTGAGCGCCCGGGGGGAGAGCCGCGTGGCCCAGGCGGCCAGGCGCGCGAGGAGGCCGGTGATGGCGAGGCTCCGGTTCCGCTCGTAGGCCCGGAGCGCGAACGCCGCCACCGACTCCGGGCTCAGCATCAGCCAGGCCGGCGGCTGGCCGGGGAAGTGGTTGGCGGCGAAGAACGGCGTCGCGACCGGGCCGGGGCAGACCACCGTGCAGCGGACGCCGGTGCCGCGGAGCTCGACGTGGAGCGCCTCGCTCCAGGAGACCAGGAACGCCTTGCTCGCGCCGTAGGCCGCCGTCCACGGCATCCCCTGGAACGCCGCGGTGGAGCCGATGTTGAGGATGCCGCCGCGGCGGCGTGAGATCATCCCCGGCAGGAGCCGCGCGGCCAGCTCCATCGGCGCGGTGCCGTTCACCTGCTGCACCTCGGCGAGCTGGGCGGGCGGCATCTCCCACGTCCGGCCGTGGCCGGACCGGCCGGCGTCGTTGACGAGGTGATCCACCACCATGCCGCGGGTCTCGAGCTCGTCGACGATGCGGGCGGGGGCGTCGGGCCGGGACAGGTCGGCGGGGAGGAGCTCGATGGCGGCCCCCTGCTCGAGGAGCGGGGCCGCCACCGCCTCGAGGGAGGCGAGCCGGCGGCCCGACAGCACCAGCCGGACCCCGCGGGCCGCGAGCCCGGCGGCCAGTGCGGCGCCGATGCCGCGCGAGGCGCCGGTCACGAACGCCGTGGTGCCGGGGAAGGCGGAGGGCATCGGGGGAAGATACAGCAGTCGGGCAGTCGGACAGTCGGACAGTCGGGCAGTCGGACAGTTGAACCGATGGGGAGGGGGAGGACTGCCCGACTGTCCGACTGTCCGACTACTCCGGAACCAGGTCCGCCAGCTTCTTCCGCTCGTCCCGCCGGTTCTTGAGCCAGCTCGCCAGGATGGCGGTGCCGAGGAGGGCGACGATCACCCCGAGCGAGATCACGATCGGGAGGTGCACCCACTTCGCCAGGATCATCTTCCCCCCGACGAAGATCAGGATCGCCGAGACGCCGGCCTGGAAGTAGGTGAACCGGTCCATCGCCCCCGCCAGCACGAAGAAGAGCGAGCGGAGCCCGAGGATGGCGAAGACGTTCGAGCTGTAGACGATGAACGGGTCCTTGGTGACCGCGAAGACGGCGGGGATGCTGTCGATCGCGAACACCAGGTCGGTCCATTCCACGAAGGCGAGCACCAGCACCAGCGGGGAGAGCAGCCACCGGGTGCGGGTGCGCGCGATGAACGCCTGGCCGTGGTAGGACTTCGAGATCGGCAGCACCCGCCGCATCAGCCGGAGCAGCGGGTTCTTCGCCGGGTCCACCCGCACCTCGTCCTGGGTCAGCATCCGGATCCCGGTGACGATCAGGATCGCCCCGAAGACGAACGGGATCCAGGTGAAGCGCGCCAGCAGCAGGGCGCCGAGCCCGATCATCACGGCGCGCATCACGATGGCGCCGAGGATGCCCCACTTGAGCACCCTCGGCTGCAGCGCCGCGGGCACGCCGAAGTACTGGAAGACCAGGATGAAGACGAAGAGGTTGTCGACGCTGAGCGAGAGCTCGATCAGGTAGCCGGTGTAGTACTCGAGCGCGTGGGTGGCGCCCTCGCGGAGCCAGAGGAAGCCGCCGAACGCGAGCGCCAGCGCCACCCAGCCGGCGCTGGCGAGGGTGGCTTCCCGGAGGGTGAGGACGTGCGCCCGGCGGTTGAGCACGCCGAGGTCCAGCCAGAGCAGGGCCGCGACGAGCCCGGAGAAGGCGAGCCAGACGCTGAGGCCGTGCCCGCCGAGTTCCACTCAGGCGGCCCGGATCTCGAGCAGCCGGGCGATCCGTTCCTCGATCGGCGGGTGGGTGCTGAAGAGCCCCGAGAGGCCGCCGCCGTGCGCCGCGAGCGGGTTCACCTGGGCGAGCGGGGCCACTGCCGGGGCCACGTCCATCGGGATCCGCTGGGCCATCGCGTCGAGCCGGCGGAGCGCGTTGGCCAGCGGCTCGGGCCGGCCGAGGATCCCGGCGCCCACCCGGTCGGCGTTGAACTCGCGCTGGCGGCTCACCGCCATCTGGATGATCGCCGCGGCGATCGGGCCGATGATCAGGGTGGCGAGCCAGAGCCCGGGGTGACCGCCCTCGCGATCCCGGCTCCCCACGAGCCACGGCAGGTAGCCGATGGCGCCCGCGATGCCGGCCGCCACCGTGGTGATGAGCATGTCGCGATTCTTGATGTGCGCCAGCTCGTGGGCGATCACCCCCTCGAGCTCCTCCTGCGGCATGTACTTGAGGATGCCGGTGGTGACGGCCAGCACCGCGTGCTCCGGGCTCCGGCCGGTGGCGAAGGCGTTGGGCTGTTCCGCCGGCGTGATCGCGAGCACCGGCATCGGGAGCCCGGCGCGCTGGCGGAGGCCGTCCACCATCGCGTGGAGCTGCGGCGCCTCCTGCTGGGTGACGATCTTCGCGCCGTACATCCGGAGGACGATCCTGTCCGAGAAGAAGTACATCACGAAGTTGAACCCGCTGCCGAACGCCAGCGCCATCAGGAGCCCCTGCTGGCCGCCGAGCAGGTTGCCGAGCCCGAGGAAGAGCGCCATCAAGCCGGCGAGAAGCGCGAGCGTCTTGGCCTGGTACATCCGGTATCCTCCCAATGAAAAGAGCGAGCCTTCGCCCGCCCGGGATGCCGGGCGACAGGCGAAGGTCTCGCTCAGAAGAACCGCTTCCCGCCGGACCGTGCCCCCTTCGGGACAGTCTTGACGATCCGGCGCCCGCCCGGGGTGGGGCGGCGAGCTACTCCCCTTCGGGGGGGAATATAGACGGAAAGGCGGAACGGCGGGAAGGCGGGAAGGGGGGCTGTCGGACGGTCGGACGGTCGGGCGGTGGAGCGGCGGGTTGCGGGCGCCTGAGGACCCGCAACCCGCCGTCACGCACCTACGGCCACCCGTGGGCGGGGGCGTAGGCCGGCTCGCCATCGACGGCGTCATCCACAGGCAGGATCGCGGTGATGGCCCCTGTTTGGACGTCGACCTTCACGATCTGCGAGACATCGGGCAACTGGCTTCGCCCGAATGTCAGGTACCGGCTGTCGGGTGACCAGTCAGCGAAGTAGCTGTCCTGGAGCCGGTCAAGCAGGCGCCGAACCATACCCGACTCTACGTCCAACAGGTCGAGCGAGCGGTGCTCCAGGAGCTCCGACTTCGAATTGAACGCGATCGAGGCTCCATCCGGGGACCAAACGGGGAGGTCCTCATCCACGGTTGGCGTGTTGGTGATGTTGGAATCCTGACCGGTCTCGAGATCCCGGACGTACAGCTCGAGATTGCCGTCGCGGGTGCTTGCGTAGGCGATGCGCCGCCCGTCCGGGGACCAGCTAGGAGTCTGGTCACTACCCGGGGAAGTCACCAGGGGCCCGAAGCCACTGCCGTCCCGATCGACGACATAGATGTCGCGATCCGATCCCGATGCGGCTCGACAATGCATCGCGATGCGCCCCCCATCCGGCGCCCAGGCGGGAAACGCGCAGATGAACTCGGGAGGGGAGACGACGATGGAATCCGAATTGTCCACTGCCTGGACCTTCACCCTGGAGTACTGATCGTAGAACACTATCTCCCGGCCATCGGGGGAGATGTCGGGAAAGCCGGGGAGGACCGCACCGTCCTGCGGCAGGTACGTGACGTCGGTGCCATCCGGGTTCATCCGGTAGAGCTGCCGGTACCCGTCCCGGTCCGAGACGAAGACGATGACGTCGGTGAGGCGGGACCCGTCCGACGGACCGGCGTCATTGCCACACCCCGCAAGCGCGAGGACGGCGATGCTGAGGAGGCGCCGGCGCATCAGCATCCCTCTTCGGCATCGGGCGTGCCGCCGCCGCCCCAGAGATTGTCCCCACCGCCGCCGGTGCAGACCGGGTAGTCCTCCATGGCGTAGGCGCCGTAAGTCGGTGCCCCTGAGACCGGTACCACCCGGGGGTAGGCCTTCACCCGGATGTTGTAGGCACCCTCCTCCACGTAGAGCGTGAAGGAGTTCGGCCCGTACCCGGTATCAAGCGAATCGAACACGCCGTTGCTTGCGATCGCGACCCACCGAACCTGAAGTGTGCCGGCCGGCGGATTGACCACGGTTGCCTGAAAGGTCCGATTTCCCGCGGCGGTGATCGGCGTCGGGGGACCCACGATATCGGTCACCTTGAACGGCCCGGAAGGTGGGGACGTAACGAGGATCCTGGTGGGCTCTCCCAACGCGATCAGGCGAGCGCTCAGGAGATAGGACGAGGGTAGGCCGCCTCCCGTTCGGGCCCGAACGGTGGTCGTGTCGGGCTCGACCCCCGTGATCGACGCGCTGGCTGATGATTGTGCGAGAACACTCGCAGTTTGTGTGTTGTCGCTCTCCCAGGCGACCGTCGTTCCTCCGATCGTCACGTTTCCCATCGACTGGCGGTCAAACCCGAAGTGGGTGACGCTCAGGGTGACGGAGGTTCCTTGGACAACTGTATCAGCTGCCGGCGGGCCGACCAGCCGAGTGACGATCGGGCGACCCCAGAACAAGTTGGGGTCGATCTGGCGGTAACTGTAACCCGCGAGCAGGTACTCGATTTCATGCTGGCAGATGGTCCCGCTGATTTCCGGGGCCACTGCCGCGAGGTTCATCGTGCATCCTGCGGCGTCGTCCGTGCTGGTGTGCAGGTCGCTGTCGAAGCCGAGGACATGCCCGAACTCATGGACCAGGAGGTCCGCCGGTTCGGTGGTGGCATTCGAAGGACAAGCGCTTCCCTCCCCGGTCCCGCCCGCCCGGGTCACGACCACCGTGTCGGTGTGGGGGTCGTCCGGGATGGTGACGCCGCAGTGGTACGCACCGGTTCCAAGCCCCCAGCGGACCACGAGGTCGCCGGTGGTCTGCGGCACGGGAATCAGACGCGGGAAGTTCGGAGCCCAAGGGCTGGGCACGTAGCCATCGGCGGAATGGCCGAACGCCACATTCCAGGCGGCAGCGGCCTGAGCCACCGCGGCGCGCAGGTCGGCGGGCGACCCCACCTCGATCGCCGATTCCGCGCAGGGCCATCGGTAGCCGTTCGGCCAGAGGTGCCCGAGCGAGGCGAGGCTGCAGTTCGGAATCTGCGCCCCACCGCTGAACGACGGGCGAAGTTCCGTGACCTGGGTCGATGGATCACAGGCGACGAGCGCCAGCGGCACTATCAGAATGCAAAGAATGGCACGAATTCCTACCCGACGGGGGGGGATCGGCACCATGACCTCGGTTGTGGGGGGGCGGCTGACGGAAGATAGTCGGGCGGCAGGACGGTCAGAAGGGTGGGATCGCCGCGTGACCCGGGTCGTCGAGGCGAACGGCGACGAGCTCCGCGCCCGCCGGCGTCTCGTGCTGGCCCTCGGGCACGACGAGCAGCGCGTTCGCGGCCACCATCGAGGTGAGGATGCCGCTGCCCTGCGGGCCGGTGAGCCGGGCCTCGAGGCCGTCCGCTCCCTCCGTCACCACCGCCCGCAGGAAGTGCTGCAGCTTCGGCTTGAGCGAGATCGGCTCCGCCGCCCGCACCGTGACGCCGCGCCGGAAGGGAAGGGCGTGCCCGCTCATCTTCCGGATGGCCGGCCGCACGAAGAGCTCGAAGCAGACCATCGTGCTCACCGGGTTCCCCGGGAGGCCGATCCAGGGCACGCCGCCCAGGATGCCGAAGCCCACCGGTGCCCCGGGCCGCATCCGGAGCCGCCAGAACCGCTCCTCCAGCCCCATCGCGGCGAGCACCGGCCGGAGGTGGTCGTGCGCGCCGACGCTGATGCCCGCGGTGGTCACCAGCAGGTCCACCTCCGCCGCGCGCTCGAGCCGCGAGCGGAGATCTTCCGGGTCGTCCCGCGCGATGCCGAGGTTCTCCGGCTCCGCCCCCGCGAGCCGCACCAGGGCCGCGAGCGTGTGGGTGTTGGAGCTGCCGGTCCTGGTGCCGGCGCGGATCTCGTCGGCGCGGTCCACGTCCACGATCTCGTCGCCGCTGGCGAGGATTCCCACCCGCGGCCGCCGCACCACCACCGGATGCGCCACGCCGAGCGAGGCGAGCACGCCGAGCTCCGCTGGGCCCAGCGCCGTGCCCGCGGGAAGCGGCACGCTGCCCTTCCGGATGTCCTCCCCGGCCAGGCGGAAGTTGATGCCGGCGTCGCGGTCACTCCTCACCTCCACCCAATCCCCGCCAGTCGGACTGTCGGATGGTCGGGCAGTCGGACCGTCCGACTGCCCGTCGGCCCGTCTGCCCGACTGTCCGTCCGACCGACTGCCCGACTGTCCGTCCGTATCCTCCTGCCTCACCACCCCGTCGGCACCCTCGGGAAGCGGGCCGCCGGTGAAGATCCGGGCGCACTCGCCCGGGCCGATGGCACGGCTCGGCACCGCACCCGCCGGGATCTCCTCCACCACGCGGAGCCGCACCGGATGCTCGCGGCTCGCGCCCCGCACGTCGGCGGCGCGGCAGGCATAGCCATCCATCGCGGAGTTGGTGCGGGCGGGGATGTCCACCGGGCTCGCGACGTCCTCGGCGAGGACGCCGCCGAGCGCGTCGTCGAGCGGGACCCGGAGCGGCGGCTGGACCCGCACCGCCCCGAGGATCTCCAGCGCCGCCTCCCTCGCCGACAGCCCCGTCCTCCCCGTTCCCCGTTCCCCGTTCCCTGTTCCCCCCTTGCTCACCCCGCCACCACCTTCGCCCCGTCCCACGCGAGGTTCGCCAGGAACTGGAGCCACATCGTGTCCTGGAAGCGGAGCACCGGGCAGCGCGCCTCGGGCCGCGGGCCGTCGGTGACGAGCGCGATCCAGTCGTCGGCGTCGGGGAGCCCCGCCTCCCAGATCGGCGCCGGCGCCACCGCCTGGCGGAAGACCTCGATCTTCGGGAGCGCCGCCTTGCGGAAGCCCTCGACCAGGACGATCTCCGCACCGCCCAGGTAGCGCTGGGCCAGCTCCACCGGGTCGGTGTCGTCCGGCGCGCGCTCGAGCAGCATCCGGGTGGCCGGCGCCACGAGCAGGGTGCGCTCCGCCCGCCCCTCGTTGAAGTGGCGCCAGGAGTCGGTGCCCTCCTTGTCGGGCTGCACCGGGTGGTGGGCGTGCTTGATGGTCATCACCCGCCGGCCGCGCCGCACGAACTCGGCGGCGAGCGCGACTGTCAGGGTCGTCTTCCCGGCGTCCTTCCGGCCGAGGATGGAGACGAGGCGAAGAGCGGCCACTGGGCGCGTGCCTTCCGGAGGTCTTCGGGGGTGTTCACGTTGAAGAAAGGATCCACGCCCGCAGGAGGCAGCGCGGCCGCCGGCAGGGCCTCGAGGTCGAGCCGGCGCACCCGAACTTGGGGGTGGAAGGCGATGGCGCGGAAGTCCCCCCGGTCCATCGCGTCGGCCATCGGGTCGAGGCAGGCGGGCCCGTAGGCGGCGCAGAGCGGTTCGACGCCCCGGGGGCCGCCGCTCGCCGGGATGGCCACGTCGGCCCCGGCGAGCCCCTCCGCCAGCGCCGCCACCAGCCCCGCGGTGACGAAGGGCATGTCCCACGCAACGCAGACCACCGGCGCCGGCGCCTCCTGCACCGCGGTGTAGAGCCCGCCCAGGGTGCCGCAGTCGGGGCGGGCGTCGGCCACCACCCGGAGCCCGGTGCCCCAGGCCGTCGCATCGGGGTCATTGGCGACGAGGAGCGGAGGTGCGCCGAGGACCCCGGCGAGGAGTGCTGCGAGCCGGTCCACCACCCGGGCGCCGCCCACCTCCTCGAGTCCCTTGGGCCGGCCGCCGAACCGGCGGGCCTGCCCCCCGGCGAGGATGGCGCCGCGAATGGCGGTCACGGGTCGAGCGAGAAGGGGAAAGGGGCTGTCAGTAGCGCCGTCCCCGCTTGCGCTCGAGCACGATGTCCACGCCGAGCATGGCGGACCAGACGTGCTTGTACCGGGTCTCGTGCGGCGGCACCAGGCCGTCGATGGCGGTGGCGCCGGTGACCGCGGCAATGCCGACGATGTTGTCGCGGCCCTCGGCGCGGAGCTGGACGCCGGGCGCGATCTGCGCGGTGAGGCCGCCGCCGAGGATGAAGGCGGGGGTCACCCGGGTGCTGCTCTCGTCCTCGTAGACCAGGAAGATCTCTCCCTGGGTGCCGGCGGTGGGGCCGAACATCCGGACCGGGCTCTGGCTTCCGATCGCGAGGCCAAGGCCCGCGCGCAGGTAGGGCGAGACCACGCCCTGGCTCATCGCCCGCGCCATCATGCCGACCGAGAGCAGCACCATCGAGGCGCCCCGATCGGAGTTCGCGATCCCGTTGCAGATGAGTCCGGGGTTCTCGTTGGGCGGCACGGTCGGGGAGATGAAAGTCAGGATCTCGCAGTCGTCCTCGTATCCGACGCCGAGGAAGCTCACCTCGCCCACGTACCCGAGCACCGGTCCCGGGAAGTAGGAGGCACTCACGCCCACGCCGAGGCCGGAGGCGATCCTGCGGCCCACCGCGATCGAGTCCACCTCGCTCGGGTCGAAGCCGGGGAATCGCACCGGCTGCACCCCGACGTTCCACAGGTCGCCCCCGCCGTTGAACCCGGTGAAGATGGTGAACACCAGCCGGGCCTGGTCGCGCGTGGCCTGGGCTGCGGCGGGGGCGGGGGTGAGGGCGGCCAGGACGGCCCCGGCGGCCAGGGCGGCTGCGACGGCTCGGCCGGCGGCGCTTGCGAGGAATCGCATCGGGGAGTCCCCGGTGGAGGTGGTTCAGCCGGACTGGTCGTGGCCGGCGCCGTGGAGCCGCGGCTCGGCGCTCACCGCGCGGCCGAGGAGGATCATCCCGCTCCGCCGGGCGATCTCGATGGCCAGGGTCGAGGGCACCGACGGGGTGGCGACCCAGGCGATCCCCGCCCGCGCCGCCTTGAACGCCAGTTCGGCCGAGATCCGGCCGGTCACCAGGAGCCCCAGCCCCACGATGTCCCGCCCGGCCAGCAGGGCGGCGCCGATGACCTTGTCCACGGCGTTGTGGCGGCCGATGTCCTCGGCATGCTCGAAGAGCCCCCGTGCGTCGGTGAGCGCCGCCGCGTGGATGCCGCCGGTGTCGTGGTAGCGCTCGCCGAGTGCGAAGAGCTCCTTGAACCGCGCCCGCAGGGGTTCCGCGTCGGGCGGCGGCCCCCGGAGCGGGGCGGCGGGCACCGTGCCGGGGTCCGCCAGCATGGTGGAGACGGCGCCGCAGCCCGAGGCCAACACAGGGCGCCGGCGCTCCCCCTCCACCGCGGCCACCGCCGCGGGATCCACCTCTGCCCAGAAGCCGAGGTCGGTGGCGCAGGGCCGGAGGCGCACGTCGGCCGCCCGGGCAATGTACCCCTCGCCGTGGAGCCAGCCGACCGCGAGCTCCTCCAGCAGCTCGGGGGTGCACATCCAGGTCACCAGCGGCCGCCCGTTCACCTCGAGCCAGACCGGCACCTCCTCCACGGCGGCGCCGGGCGCGAGGCGGCCCGACCGCCGGCCGGCGGGTCTCTCAGGCCGGTCCGGCACAGCTCCCCTCGAGGGTGTCGTCCTCCGCGACGCGCACCTCCAGCAGCTCCACCCCCTCCGGGATGCGGGGGGCGAGGCGGGCCCAGCACCAGGCGGCGAGCGCCTCGCAGGTGGGAAGGATCCGGCCGTAGGTGAACTCGGGGAGGAACTCGTTCAGGTGCCGGCCCTGCAGCGGCCCGGTGACCTCGTCGGCGAGGATGCCGTCGAGGACGGCCAGGTCCAGGAGGGCGCCGTCCGGCGGCAGCCGGCCGGCGAGGGTGACGCTGCAGGCGTAGCGATGGCCGTGGGTCTCGGAGGCCGCGCCGAAGGCGGCGTGGTTGCGCTCCGCATCCCACTCCGGCCGCCAGAACCGGTGGCGGGCGTCGAACCGGACCCGGCGGGTGAGGGTGGCGCGCATCGCTACCAGCTGAAGCTGTACCCCAGTCCGACCTGGATGGACGGATTGAGGACCCATTCGCTCTCCGGGCCGCCGGGGAGGATCGCGTCGTCCTCGTTCACGGTGGGCGAGGTGAGGAACGAGGTGGGATAGGAGAGCTTCCAGAAGGTGCCCCTGAGCTCCAGCCGGGCGAAGAAGTTGTCGCCGGCGAAGAACCGGGTGCCGATGAGCGGCGCGAAGGTGACCTTGTTGCCGAACTCGTAGCCGCTCGCATCGTCCACGTCCCCCCCGAGCGCGATGCCGGCCGCCGCGCCGATGTAGGGGGCGAGGCCGTGCCAGGTCTTGGCGCCGGTGAGGGTGAACTGGAGGCCGAGGTCGATCAGGCTCAGGGACCCGGTGACCGGCACGGCCTCGCGGTCCTCGGGGAGCGCCGTGGGGTCGAGCACCACCCGGTCGAAGTCGCCGCGGGCGACGCCGACCGAGAGCGACACCGGCTGGCTGACCCGGAGGTCGTAGCGCAGCCCGAAGGTGGTGCCGTCGCCGGGCCCGACCCCCACCTCGCCGCCGTCGCCGGCCCACTGCGCCACGGTGAAAGAGATCCCGTGGCCGAAGCGGATGTCGCGGTACGGCGACTTCCCGGGGAGGCTCCCGACCTGCGCGGCGGCGGGCGCCGCGGCGAGGAGGCCGGCGACCGCGAGGATCGCCGTGCGCATCAGGCACCCTCCCGCAGGTCGCGGCCGGTCATCTCGGGCGGCGGCTCGAGCCCCATCATCCGGAGGAGCGTGGGGCCGACGTCGCAGAGGGCACCGCCGCTCCGGAGGGTGGCCGGCGCGGCGCCGGCGAGGACCAGCGGCACCGGGTTCGTGGTGTGGGCGGTGTGGGGGCCGCCGGTCCCGGGGTCGATCATCACTTCGCAGTTTCCGTGATCGGCGGTGACGATGAGGGCGGCGCCGGCGCGCCCGGCGCTCGCGAGCACCCGGCCGAGGCACTGGTCCACCGTCTCCACCGCGTGGATGATCGCGGGGACGACGCCGGTGTGCCCGACCATGTCGGCGTTGGCGTAGTTGGCGAGGATGAAGTCGTGCTCCCGGGCCTCGATGCCGGCACAGAGGACGTCGGTGACGCCCGCGGCGCTCATCTCCGGCTGCAGGTCGTAGGTCGCGACCTTGGGGCTCGGCACCAGGCGCCGCTCCTCGCCCGGATACGGCGGCTCGTGGCCGCCGTTGAAGAAGTAGGTCACGTGCGGGTACTTCTCGGTCTCCGCGGTGCGGAGCTGGGTGCGCCCGTGGTCGGCCAGCACCTCGGCGACGATCTTCGCCAGCGTCATCGGCGGGAAGGCGGCGGGGAAGGGGAAGGTGCGGTCGTACTGCGTCATCGTCACGACGTCGAGCCGGGGACGGCCCGCGACGTCGAAGTCGTCGAACCCCTCGACGGCGAGCGCCCGGAGGATCTGCCGCATCCGGTCACTGCGGTAGTTGAAGCAGAAGAGCCCGTCGCCGTCGCGGAGGAGCGCGGCGGGGGCGCCCTCCCGCTGCAGCACGACCGGGCGGATGAACTCGTCGGTCTCGCCCCGCTCGTACGCGTGCCGCACCGCCTCGACCGGGTCGGACTCGGCGTGGCCCGCGCCGTGGACCAGCGCATCGTAGGCGAGCTTCGTCCGCTCCCAGCGGCGGTCGCGGTCCATCGCGAAGTAGCGGCCGGTGAGCGTGGCGATGACGCCGCGGCCGTCGGTGATCCGGGCCAGGTCCTCCTGCAGCCGGCGGACGACGTCGAGCCCGGAGGTGGGCGGGGAGTCGCGGCCGTCGAGGAAGCCGTGGACGGCGAGGCGCGGCAGGTCGAACCGGCGGGCGAACTCCAGCGCGGCGCGCAGGTGCGCGTCGATGGCGTGCACCCCGCCCGGGCCGAGGAGCCCGGCGAGGTGCAGGGTGGCGCCGCGGCGCCTGACCCCCCCGGCGAGGGCCTGCACCGGCGCGAGCTGCCAGAAGCTCCCGTCGGCGAAGCTGTCGGAGATGCGCACGAGGTCCTGCGGCACCACGCGGCCGGCGCCGAGATTCAGGTGGCCCACCTCGGAGTTGCCCATCTGCCCCTCGGGGAGCCCCACGGCGCGGCCGCTGGCGGCGAGGAGCGTCCGCGGGGCCCGTTCCCAGAGCCGGTGCCAGACCGGCGTGCGGGCGAGCTCGATGGCGTTGCCCTCGCGCTCGGCGCGGTGGCCCCAGCCGTCGAGGACGACGAGGACCACCCCTCGCTCGCGGTTTGACATGCCCGTGTGCGGCTCCTACGATTCGGGATCGTGAGACTGGAGCCGCAATCTATCCCGGTCCCCTCCCGCCTGACAGCCTCGATCGCCGCGGCGCTCGCGCTCCTCGCGGGCCCGCTCGCCGCGCAGGATGCGCAGGCGGTGCGGCGCGCCACCGCGTTCCGGAAGGAGCCCGGCGGGACGCAGCTCGGGATGCTCCAGCCCGGCGCGCGGGTGCCCACCGGGCGCACCCGGGGCGGCTGGGTGGAGGTGACGCTCGACGGCTGGATCTACGCGCCGAGCGTGGCGCGCACCACGCGCGACGGCTTCGACCTGGTGGTGAGCGCCGACGGCGGGGAGAACCTCCGCGCCGCGCCGAACGGGGCGATGGTGGCGAAGCTCTCGCGGGGCGCGCTGCTCGACCGGCGCACGACGCAGGGGCGATG
Source organism: uncultured Gemmatimonadales bacterium (assembly GCA_963717315.1). Lineage (GTDB taxonomy): Bacteria > Gemmatimonadota > Gemmatimonadetes > Gemmatimonadales > GWC2-71-9 > JAICEH01. The sequence goes on along the minus strand of CAVQWA010000056.1, from coordinate 67,402 downwards.
GGTCCGGGTGCGGCGGGAGGGGTGGGCGCTCCGGTCGGCGTTCGCGGAGCGGACGGCGGGGCGGCGGGACGGCGCGTCGGGGGACGCCGTCCGCGCGCCGTCCCCGCAACCCTCCGTCCCGCCGCCAGGCGGCGGAGCCGCCGCGCCGCCTGCGGGCCCCGTCGCCCCGTCGAGCGACCGCGTCGCCACCGCCACCAACGCGCTCCTCGCCGCGGAGCCGGGCGGCGCGGGGATCGCCACGCTGGCCGACGGGGCGGAGGGCGAGGTCATCGCGCGTTCCGGCGAGTGGGTGAAGGTGCGGATCGAGGGCTGGCTCCCGGCGGGCGACGCGCGGCCGGCGCCGGGCGGCGCGCTCCGCGGCGTCTCCACCTCGGAGGTGCGGGCACAGCCGGACCGCTACACCGGGCAGCTCATCGAGTGGCGCCTGCAGCTGGTGGCGGTGCAGACCGCCGACGCGCTCCGCCCCGAGCTGCCGGAGGGTCGGGAGTACCTCCTCGCCCGCGGCCCGCTGCCGGAGCCGGGGTACGTGTACGTGATCGTCTCCCCGCCGCAGGCGGCACGGTTCAAGGGGATGGCGCCGCTCTCCGAGTTCACGGGGCGCGTCATCCTGCGCGCGGCGAGCACGCGGTGGCTGCCCAATCCCGTCGTCGAGCTCGCCGAAGTGGTCGAGTAGGGGAGAGGGGAGAGGGGAGAGGGGAGAGGGGAGACGGGAGACGCGCGACGGCCGCTCGGCCCTCTCCCCTCTCCCCTCTCCCCCGAAAGGAGCACGCCGGGATGATCAACGACCTCCTGAAGCAGCGCCTCCTCCGCAAGCTGGAGTCGCTCGACGACGAGCGGGCCTACCAGGTGCTCGATTACGTCGAGTTCCTGGAGAGCCGTTACGGCCGGCGGGCCGCCTCCGGCGGGCTGTTCGACCGGCTCACCGAGACGGTCGAGGACGTGATGCGCGCCGGGAAGCTCCCGGTGAAGGCGGTGAGCGGCACGATGTCGGTGATGGACACCGCGTCGAAACTCATGAAGGGCGTGGCCGCGGCGGGACAGGCGGCGATGGAGGAGGCGGTGAAGGCGGTCGGGGACGGCCCGCCGTCCCCGCCGTCCCGGTCCCCCGACTTGCCCGACCCCGACCCGCCCGGGTAACTTTCCGGATGGGTCCAGCAGCAATCATTCCCGGCCTGCCGAGCGCGTCTCCGCGCCACCGGCAGGCCGTCGTGCATCCGGAGTCCACCCGCACATGACGCGCATCCGCCCGGGCCACGCCCTCACCTTCGACGACGTCCTGCTCGTCCCCCGCCATTCCCTGGTCCACCCCCGCGAGGTCAGCACCGCGAGCCGGTTCACCCGCGGCATCCCGCTCAACGTCCCGCTCGTCTCGGCCGCGATGGACACGGTCACCGAGGCGGAGATGGCCATCGCGATGGCCCGGTCCGGCGGCATCGGGGTGCTGCACAAGAACATGCCGGTGGACCGCCAGGCCGCCGAGGTGGACCGGGTGAAGCGCTCGGAGAGCGGGATGATCTTGAACCCGATCACCCTCGGGCCCGACCGCCCGCTCCGCGACGCGGCGTCGCTGATGTCGCGCTTCCGGATCTCCGGCGTGCCGATCGTGGACGGCGAGGGCCGGCTCATCGGCATCATCACCAACCGCGACCTCCAGTTCGAGCGGAACCTGGAGCAGCCGATCCGGGAGGCGATGACGAAGGAGAACCTCGTCACCGCGCCGGTGGGAACGAGTCTCGACGACGCCGAGCGGATCCTCGCCACCCACCGGATCGAGAAGCTCCCGGTGGTGGACGACAAGGGCGTGCTCCGCGGCCTCATCACCGTCAAGGACATCTTCAAGCGGCGCGCGCATCCCGACGCGAACAAGGACCAGCACGGCCGGCTGCGGGTGGCGGCGGCGGTGGGCGGCACCGCGGAGGCGAAGGAGCGCGCGAAGGCGCTGGTGGACGCCGGGGCCGACGCCCTGGTGATCGACTCCGCCCACGGGCACAGCAAGGGGGTGCTCGACACCCTCGAGCTGCTGCGCCAGGCCTTCCCCGACGTCCAGCTCGTGGCCGGCAACGTCGCCACCGAGTCGGGCGCGGCCGAGCTGGTCCGGCGGGGCGCCGACGCGATCAAGGTGGGCATCGGCCCGGGGAGCATCTGCACCACGCGGGTCGTGGCCGGCGTCGGGGTGCCGCAGGTGTCGGCGATCCTGGAGGCGGTGCGCGGCTCGGGCGGGGTGCCGGTGATCGCCGACGGCGGCATCAAGTACTCCGGCGACATCGTCAAGGCGCTCGCCGCCGGCGCCACGTCGGTGATGATGGGCTCGATGCTGGCCGGCACCGAGGAGAGCCCCGGCGAGTCGATCCTGGCCGAGGGCCGCCGGTTCAAGATGATCCGCGGGATGGGCAGCCTGTCCGCGATGCAGGACGGCTCGGCCGACCGCTACTTCCAGGAGGGCGAGATGGCCCCCGCCAAGTTCGTCCCCGAGGGGATCGAGGGGCGGGTGCCCTACAAGGGCCCGGTGGCCGACGTGCTCTACCAGATGGTGGGCGGACTCCGGAGCGGGATGGGCTACTGCGGCGTCGCGAGCGTCGAGGCGCTCCGGCAGGACACCGAATTCGTCCAGATCACGCCCGCGGGGCTCCGCGAGTCCCACCCGCACGACGTCACCATCACCCGCGAGGCGCCGAACTACAGCGTGCGCTGACCGCCGCTTATCTTTGGCGCCATGCCGCTCACCCTCTCGGCGGCGAAGACCGCCGCCGCCCGCGAGTTCGCCGCCGGCCTGCCGGCCGGCGCCCGCGTCTGCCTCACCACCCACGTGAACCCGGATGGCGACGGGCTCGGCAGCGAGGCCGGGCTCGCCCACCTGCTCCGCGGGGCGGGGTTCACGGTGACCGTGGCGAACCCGAACCCGACGCCGCCCCGGTTCCGGTTCCTCCTCGACGGCCTCGACGGCACGGACCGGAGCGCGGAGGCGGTGAAGGAGATCCGCCGGGCCGAGGCCGTGATCGTGCTCGACATCTCCGACCTCGGCCGGCTCGGGATGCTGGGCGACGTGGTGCGGGACCGCGGCGTGCCGGTGCTCTGCGTGGACCACCACGTGAGCGGCGGCGACCTCCCGCCCGGCACGCGGTACGTGGACCCCACTGCCGCCGCCACCGGGGAGCTGGTCTGGGAGCTGGCGCAGGCCAACGGCTGGCCGCTCACCCGCGACGCGGCCCGCGCGCTCTACGTGGCGATCCTCACCGACACCGGCGGGTTCCGCTTCAGCAACACCCACCCGCGTACCCTCCGGATCGCGGCGGAGCTGCTCGAGACCGGCATCGACCCCGAGCGGATCTACCTCGACGTCTACGCCAACGCCCCCGAGGGCCGCGTGCGGCTGCTGGCGGAGGCGCTCGACACGCTGGTGGTGGAGCCGGAGGCGGGGCTCGCCTGGCTCACCGTCCCGCCCGGCGCGCTCGACCGCCACGGCGTGTCGGCCGACGACCTCGACGGCGTCATCGAGCACGCGCGGAGCATCGCCGGCGTGCGGCTGGCGCTCCTCTTCCGCGAGATCTCCGGGGGCCGGATCAAGGTGAGCCTCCGCTCGGTGGGGGAGGTGGACGTGGCGAGCTTCGCCCGGCGGTACGGCGGCGGCGGCCACACCAAGGCAGCGGGCGTCTCGTTCGAGGGGAAGCTGGCCGAGGTGCAGGACAGCCTGCTGGCCGAGGCGCGGGCCTGGCTGGTCGACGGGGCGGTTGCCGGTTGACCCCGGCTCCCGGCCCGGCGATAATCCGACCATATTGCCAGGAATTGAGATGTCCAGCCCCACCGAAGAGATCCTGGCCCGCATCGAGCACACGCTCGACACGATCCGCCCCTACATCAACTCGCACCGCGGGCACGTCGAGGTGGTGGACTTCGACGCCGCCGACGGCATCCTCCTGCTGCGGATGGGCGGCACCTGCCACGGCTGCGCCGCCAGCACGCTCACGCTCAAGCACGGCATCGAGTCCCGGCTCCGGCAGGCGGTGCCGGAGGTGCGGACCGTCGAGGCGATCTGAGATGACCGATACGCTCCACTCCCGCGTCCTCGCCGCGCTCCGCGGCGTGGCGCATCCCGCGAAGGGCGACGTCCTCACGGCCGGCCTGGTGCGCGACCTGTCGGTGTCCGACGCCGGCGAGGTCTCCTTCACCTTCCTCCTCGGCCGCGATGACCCGGCGACGCTGGTGCGCCAGGTGCGGAAGGCGGTGGAGGGGGTGACGGGCGTCGAGCCGCCGGCGCGGATCCGGGTGACCGATCCCGCGGGCCCGGCGCCGGCGACGCACGGGCCGCCGGGGGCGGGGGCGGGGGCGGGGGCGCCTGCGACCGCTGGAGCGGCCGGGACGGCTCCGGCGGGGATGGAGCTGCCGCACCTCGGGCGGATCATCGCGGTGTCGTCGGGGAAGGGCGGGGTGGGGAAGTCCACGGTGGCGGTGAACCTGGCGGTGGCGCTCGCGGAGGCGGGGCACCGGGTGGGGATGATGGACGCCGACGTCTACGGCCCCAACGTGCCGAGGATGATGGGCGTCTTCGAGCGTCCGATGCGGGACGGCAACCGGATCGTCCCGCTGGAGGCGTACGGGGTGAAGCTGATGTCGCTCGGGTTCCTGCTCGAGCGCGACGCGCCGGTCATCTGGCGCGGGCCGATCATCATGAAGGTGATCCACCAGTTCCTGCACGACGTCGCGTGGGGCGAACTCGACTACCTGATCGTGGACATGCCTCCCGGCACCGGCGACGCGCAGCTCTCGCTGGCGCAGACCACGAAGGTCACGGCCGCGATCATCGTGACGACGCCGCAGGTGGTGGCGATCGGCGACGCGCTCCGCGGGGCGAAGATGTTCGAGAAGGTCGGCGTGCCCGTGGCCGGCGTGGTGGAGAACATGAGCGGCTTCACCTGCACCCACTGCGGCCAGCACTCCGACATCTTCCTCACCGGCGGCGGCCAGCGGCTGGCGGAGGAGCTTGGCATCCCGCTCCTCGGCAAGATCCCGCTCCAGCCCGGCCTCCCTGACGACGCCGACCTCGGCCGCCCGATCGTCCTCTCCCAGCCGGGGAGCCCGGCGGCCACCGCCCTCCGCGACATCGCCCAGCGGGTGGTGGAGGAGGTGGCGGGGCTGGAGACGACGCTGCCGGTGGTGAGCGGGTGAGGGGGGAGAGGGGAGAGGGGAGAGGGGAGAGGGCCCCCTCCCCGCTCCCCTCTCCCCTCTCCCCTCTCCCCGTTCCCCGTCCCGATGACCGTGATCACCCTCCTCACCGACTTCGGTACCGCCGACTCCTACGTGGCGGAGGTCCGGGGCGTGCTGCTGAGCGCCGCGCCGGACGCGACGCTGGTGGACGTGAGCCACGAGGTGACGCCGGGGGCGGTCCGCACCGCCGCCTACCTGCTCGGCCGCGCGTGGCGCCGGTTCCCGGCCGGCACGGTGCACCTCGTGGTGGTGGACCCCGGGGTCGGCACGCGACGCGCGGCGCTGGCCGCCGAGCTCGAGGGGCACCGCTTCGTCGGCCCCGACAACGGCGCGCTCACGCCGGTGCTCGAGGGCGCCGCGGTGGTGGAGCTGGCGCCGCCCGCCGAGGCGTCGGCCACCTTCCACGGCCGCGACGTGTTCGCCCCCGCGGCTGCGGCGCTTGCCAACGGCGCCGCGCTCGCCTCGCTCGGCCCGCCGCCCGGTTCGCCGCCCTTCCTGCTCCCCGCGCCCGAGCGCCGCTACGACGGCAAGACGCTGCTCGGCACCGTGGTGCACGTGGACCGTTTCGGCAACCTGGTCACCGACCTCACCCCCGACCTGCTGGGCCGCACCACCACGTTCCACGTCGAGGATTCGGCGGCGGGCCCGCTCCGGCGCACCTTCGCCGACGTGCCGAACGGCGGCCTGGTGGCGTACCTCGGCTCCGGCGGCACGGTGGAGATCGCCGTGCGCGGCGGCTCGGCGGCGCGGCGAATCGGCGTGGGGCTCGGCGGGACGGTGCGGGCGGTGCTCGGGTAGACGGACGGTCGGACTGTCCGACGGCCCGACTGTCCGACTGCCGGCCCGTGCTCCCCGTCACTTCCGGAACCCGGCCCCGGGGCCCAGACTGGTGGTGGGGCGGCGCTCGGCCGCCCGCCCACCAAGGGGGCTCCCATGGCTCGCTGCGAAACCTGCGGGAACGACTACCACCTCTCGTTCGAGGTGGTGACGGCCGGTGCGACCCACACCTTCGACAGCTTCGAGTGCGCGATCCACAAGCTGGCGCCCTTCTGCGACCACTGCGGCTGCAGGATCATCGGCCACGGCATCGAGGCGAACGGCACCTTCTTCTGCTGCGCCAACTGCGCGCGGAAGGCGGGGGTCACCGCGGTGGCCGACCACGCCTGAATGATCCGGCTCGTCCTCGCCTCGCTCCACCTCCTCGGCCTCGGCGTGGGCCTGGGCGCGGTCTGGGCGCGGGCCTCCGCGCTCTCCGGTCCGGTCGACGCGCCCGCGGTCCGGCGGGTCCTCGCGGCCGACGCCTGGTGGGGAGTCGCGGCGCTGATCTGGCTGGTGACCGGCCTCTGGCGCCTCCTCGCGGGGCTGGAAAAGGCCACCGGCTACTACCTCTCCAGCCACCTCTTCTGGACGAAGCTGGGCCTCTTCGTGCTCATCCTCGTGATGGAGATCCGGCCGATCGTGACCTTCACGCGCTGGCGGCGGCAGGTGGCCCGCGGCGGCCTGCCGGATGCCGCTGGGGCAACGGCGATCGCCGCCACCAGCCGGGCGCAGGCCTTCCTGGTGGTGGCGATCGTCCTGGCCGCCACCGCAATGGCCCGCGGCTTCGGGGCGCCGTGATGTCGGATTCCGGCGTCCCGACGCGCATCCCGGGCATGACCCCGGACCCCGCTCCCGCCAGGCCCGCTGACATCCCCGCCGGGCCGCCGGGCCGCCGAGCCGCCGAGCCGCCCCGTCTCGCCCCCAACCCCGCGCTCGACATCGGGCCCGACGAGTTCCGCCGGCTCGGCCACGAGCTGGTGGACCGGATCGCCACGATGCTGGGGACGATGCCGGACGGACCCGTCACCCCCGGGGAACCGCCGCGCGCGGTGCGCGCCGCCCTGGGCGGCAACGGCTTGCCGGTCATCGGGACCGCACCAGCCGAATTGCTCGCCGAGGCCACCGACCTGCTCTTCTCCCACTCGCTCCACAACGGGCATCCGCGGTTCTGGGGGTATGTCACCGGCTCGGCCGCGCCGCTCGGGATGCTGGGAGACCTGCTCGCCGCCTCGGTCAACCCGAACGTGGGCGCCTCGATCCTCTCCCCGATGGCCACGGAGATCGAGCTGCAGGCGGTCCGCTGGATCGCCGAGCTGGTGGGGTGCCCCGCGGGCGCGGGCGGGCTCCTGGTGAGCGGGGGCAACATGGCGAACATCGTCGGGCTCCTCGCCGCACGGCAGGCGAAGGCCCCGGGCGACGTCCGGACCGACGGGGTGCTCGGCGGCCCCCCGCTCGCGGTCTACGCCTCGACCGAGACCCATACCTGGGTGCAGAAGGCCGCCGACCTGATGGGCATCGGGACCAGCGCGATCCGCTGGATCCCGCTGGACCGCGAGGGGCGGATGCGGGTGGACGCGCTCGAGGCCGCGATCGTGGCCGATCGCGCCGCGGGCGTCCACCCGATCGCCGCGGTCGGGACCGCGGGGACCGTGGGCACCGGGACGGTGGATCCGCTCCGGGCCATCGCGCGAACCTGCCGCGCCCACGGCCTCTGGTTCCACGTGGACGGGGCCTACGGCGGTCCGGCCGCGGCGCTCCCGGAATCCGATCCCGAATTCCGGGCGCTCGGCGAGGCCGATTCGATCGCCCTCGACCCGCACAAGTGGCTCTACGCCCCGCTCGAGGCGGGGTGCGTGCTGGTCCGCGACCCGGACTCGCTCAGCCGCACCTTCAGCTTCGACCCGGTCTACTACAACTTCGCCGGCGACCCGGACGACCCACCGGTGAACTTCCTCTCCCTCGGTCCGCAGAACAGCCGCGGGTTCCGCGCGCTCAAGGTCTGGCTCGGGCTCCGCCAGGCGGGCCGCGACGGCATCGTGCGGCTGATCCGCGAGGACATCGCCCTCGCGCAGGCGCTCCACCGCGCGGTGGCGGAGCGCCCGGAGCTGGAGCCGCTCACCTGCCGGCTCAGCATCTCGACCTTCCGCTACGTCCCGGCCGACCTGCGGGCCGACTCGGCGAGTCACGGGGAGTACCTGGACCGGCTCAACAAGGCGATCCTCGACCGGCTCCAGCGGGGCGGCGAGGCCTTCGTCTCCAATGCCGTGGTGGACGGCCGCTACGCGCTCCGGGCCTGCATCGTGAACTTCCGGACGACGCTCCGGGACGTCGAGGCGCTGCCGGACATCGTGGTGCGGATCGGACGGGAAGCCGATGCGCAGCTTCGGGGTGCCTGAGATGCGCCGGCTTGCGGCTGCCGCGGTCGCCCCGAGCGCGCGAGCGAGCTGAACGAGGGGCTCGCCACCTACATCCAGCTCCGGGCCCCGGGCGGCACCACGGTGACGATCCCCGAGGCGGAGTGGCCCGCAACCGGCGTGCGCGACCGCTTCTACGCCGTGGGGCCGGCGATCGCGTTCCTGCTCGACCGGTTCCGGCCGGGGTGGAAGGAGGAGTTGGAGGGGAACGACGGCCAGGTCCTGGATGAGCTGCTGGGGGCGGCGCTCGAGGGGAGAGGGGAGAGGGGAGAAGGGGGAGGGGACTGCCGGATGGAGGCCACGGAAGTGGCCGCGATCGAGGCGGCTGCGGTGCGCGACGCCGGGGCGGTGGTGCCGGCGCGCGGGGAGCGGCGGCGGGGAAGGCGAAGGCGGGGCCGCCCACCTGAGCGGCCCCGCCCTGCCGTCACGAAGTCCCGTCCGGCGCGCGGGTCACCGCGGTCATCTCGCGGATGAAGGTGTCCGCGAGGGAACGGGGAACACGGACGGGGAACGGGGAACGGGGAGCGGGAGGTGTGACTCGCGACTCGCGACTCGCGACTCGCGACTCGTGACTCGCGTCTCGCGACTCGCGACTCGCGTCTCGCGACTCGTGACTCGCGACTACTCCACCCGCTCCACCTGCACGCCGCCGACGGTGGCGGCCACGCGGAGCTCGAGCTTTCGGGCCGCCGAGGCGTAGCCTTCGGTGACCCAGGCGCCACCCTCCTGGACGAACCCCGCGGGCTGGAAGCTCGCGACGAATCGCTCCAGGGTGAGCCTGACGCCGAGGTCCCGCGGCACCCGGAGGCGGACGCTGCCGAGGGTGACGGAGACATCCAGCTTCGCCTCCGCGGGCCACGCCCCGCCGAGGTCGAGCGTGACGGTGCCCACGCCGCCCTCGACCTGCACCACCCGGCAGCCGGCGTCGCCCAGGTGCGAAATCTCCAGCTCGGCGGCGCCGCCCCGGAAATCGGCCCGGCTGCACGCCCCGGGATTCGGGCGGCTGAACCGGACCGTGGCGCGCGTCGCGTCGGTGCGGACCCGGAGCTCCGCCAGGCGGAGCCCGCCCAGCTCGAGGGTGGCGTCCGCCGCGCCGAGCGTGGCGTCGAGGTCGAGCTCGGCGGTCGGGGAGAGCGTGATCACGGCCCGCTGCGCCAGGTGGCGGGTGGAGGCGACGCGCACCCCCCCGCCGCCGATGGGCTCGAGCGCGATGGAGAGGTGCGCCGCGGCGGCATCGTAGCGGGTGCGGGGCGCGAAGCGCTCCGCGTCCCAGGTGAGGTCCGCGGCGTAGAGGGTGCCCTCCGGGGCGGGCTGGATCGAGACGTCGCCGGCGCCGAACCCGATGGCGGCGCGGAGCCGGGTCTCGCCGTGCTGCTGGCGGGCCACGGTCATCGAGCGCATCGTCTGCGCCCCCGCTGCCGGCGCAGACCAGCGCCAGGGCGAGGGCGGCCAGCGCGGGGAGCCTCATTCGTCGCGCGTCCGGCGCGGCACCGGCCGCTTCACCGCCGGGACGCCGAACTGCGGCGTGGCCCAGAGGTACTCGTCGGTGAGCGCCTCGGCCGGGATGATCCGGCCGGCGAAGTTCTCCCGGAGCCCCGCACGGGAGAGCAGCATCGCGCCGAAGCCGGCGGTGCCGAGGAGCCAGGTGCAGAGGATCGCCGCGGCGCGGACGAGGTCGCCCGCCACCGGCACCCATCCGACCGCCACCCACGTGGCCCACACCGCGCAGGCGCCCGCGAGCCCGACGAGAAGGTAGCGGTAGCTGTTCGGCGAGCCGATGTCGGCGCCGGCGGCCATCCGCCGCCGCGTGTACGTCTCCCCCATCGCGTGCGCCACCGCCAGCAGCCCGCCCAGCAGGCCCACCACCACGAGGAGCGCATAGGCGACCACCACGAAGGGGATCAGGAGCACCCCCACGATGCTGAGCGCGAGCCCCACCACCAGCATCCCGAACGTCGGGACGACCATCGCCTGCGCCACCAGGCCGGTCACGAAGGCGCGGCCAAAGGAGTGGTTGACGGTGTCGGAGACGGTTTCGAGCTGGGGACGGCCGAAGAGGACGAGGGCGAAGCCGAGGATGGCCAGGGTGAGGAAGACGCCCGCCAGGCCGACCAGGCGGAAGAACGTCCGAGCCGCCACGCCCGCCTCGGCGGGAGCCACCGCGGCCGCCGGCGCGGCGGCCGCGGCGAGGCTGGCGATCTCCCCGCTCACGGTCCCGCCGCCGTCCCGCACCCGCCCGCCGATCGCGAGCACGTCGCCCTCGACCACGGCCCCGCGGTGGAGCACCACGTCGCCATCCACGGTGACGAGGTTGCCGACCATCCGGCCGTAGATGTCGGCGGTGCCCCGGAGCACCAGGAGGTGGCCCTGGTGGACCTCGGTGGAGCCGACCGAGAAGTCGCCCAGCCGGGCCTCCCCGCCGGTCACCGTGAGGCGGAGCTCGCCGGCCGGCGCGTCACGCAGCAGGGCGCGGAGCCGGTCCTCGAGGGCGAGTCGGTCGGAGAGGGTGGAGAGGTCGATCGTGGGCCCGCCGGGCTGGGCCGTGGGCACGGGGGTCGGCTCCGGCGGGGGGGCGGCCGGGGCCTGGACCGCCTGGGCCCGGCGCCGGACCGCGCGGACCGCTCCCCCGTCCCGCTCGTCGGTCGGTTCCCACCGGTGCAGCCGGCGGACCGTCTCCACCACGTCGAGATGATTGGCCTCGGAGAGGAAGCCGCGCCAGCTCGCCTCGAGCCCGCCGCTCGGCTCGTACGTCCCGACGTCCCGCCCGTCCACCCAGACGTGGCCGGATTCGAGGGCCACCTCGAGGGCGGGAGCGTCGCGGAACTCGAGGAGGAGTGCCGCCAGTCCCGGCTCGAGCGAGACGAAGTGCCGGGCGGCCGTCGCGGTGCGCCGGCCCTCGATCCGGTCGCGCACCGCGTTCACCGCTTCGCGCAGGGGATCGGGCGACCCCGCCGCAACGCCCGCCTGACCGGCGAGCGCGACGATGGCGAGGATGACCGAGGTGAGGTGGCTAGCGCGCATGGGCCACCCCGGCGGTCGGCAGCGCCATCAGGCGCCGGAGCGCCAGGAGGCCGCTTGCGTAGACCAGGGAGGCCGCGCCCAGGACCGGCAGGAGCCGGCCCGGAGCGGCAATGAAGCTCCGGACTTCCCGGGACCAGGGCTGTTCGAGGAGGTTCGACGCGACGGCCTGCACGCTCACCCAGAGGAGCTGGCTGGACTCGCCCAGGAGCCAGGTGCCCCAGCTGTCCAGCAGCGCGCGGTTGCCGAGGCTCCACGCGATGCTCGCGGCCATGCCGAGAAGCACCGCCGCCCCGGCGGTGCGACGGCGGGACGGCGCGACGGCGGGGCGGTGGGCCACCGCCGCCGCGGCGGGCTGGGGCACCCGGACGCGGGCCATGACCCGGTCCTCGAGCCCGGCCGCGGGGGCCAGGCGGGGGAGGGCTCCAAGGAGTTCCACCAGGGCACGCTCGCGCTCGACCAGGTCCCGGCATTCCGCGCAGTGGCGGAGGTGCCCGGCCCGGGCGGACCCGAGGCGGCCCTCGATCCAGGCGTCGAGGTCGTCGGCAGACAGGTGGGTGAGGGGCACGTCGCTCATGTTCGAGGCCTCCTACGGTCGGTCCCGAGCGAAGGTTTCACTCGCGGAGATGCGCGAGCGAGGCCCGTAACTCGTTGCGGGCCCTGTGTATGTAGGTCTTCACCGTGCCGAGGGGGAGGTCCAGGATCTCGGCGATTTCCTCGTACGCCCGGCCCTCCACGTGGCGGAGCAGGATGCAGCTGCGATACTCGGGACGGAGTCGGGCGATGGCCGACTCGATCTGGCCGCCGAGTTCGCGGGCCTCGAGCTCGTCGAGCGGGCTCTCCAGCCGGTCGCGGAGCTGGAGTGCCGTGGCCTCGATGGCCTCGGGCGTGACGGCGTTGGGAGCCCCCTCGAGGGAGAGGGTCTGGAGCTCGCGGCGGCGCAGGTGATCGATCGCGGCGTTGTTCGCGATCTTGAAGATCCAGGACGAGAACTTGAACTCGGGGCGGTAACTCTCGACGGCGTTGAGCGCCTTGATGAACGTCTCCTGGGTGAGATCCTCGGCGAGCTCGCGGTCCCGCACCATCCGGAAGATGAGCGAGAACACCGGCCGCTCGTACCGGCGGATGAGTTCGCGGTACGCCGGCTCGCGCCCCTCGCGGGCGCGGGTGACGATCTCCTGGTCGGAAAGCGCCGGATACTCGGCACGGGCATCAGCCATGCCTGCCGAGCTCGCTTGCCGCCGCGCCGCGCCGGGGACTACATTCCGCGCCTATGTCGGCCTCCGGTGGACAGTTGCCCGTTGCGGGCGGAGCGGAGAAGCGGGCCTATGTGCGGGGGATGTTCACCGCCATCGCCCCGAGCTACGACCGCCTCAACCGCATCATCAGCTTCCGCCTGGACATTCACTGGCGGAAGGTGGCGGTGCGGCGGCTCGGATGGGAGCGCCGTCCCGACGGTCACTACCTCGACCTCTGCGCCGGCACGCTCGATTTCTCGGCCGCCCTGGCCCGTCAGCCCGGGTTCCGCGGGAAGATCACCGCCGCCGACTTCGTCCTGCCGATGCTCCGGCTCGGGCGCGGCAAGGCGCCGGGACTGCAGCCGGTGACCGCCGACGCGCTCCAGCTGCCGTTTCCCGACGCCACCTTCGACGGCGCGATGGTGGGGTGGGGGCTCCGGAACCTGATGGACCTCGAGGCCGGGCTGCGCGAGGTGGCGCGGGTGCTCAAGCCGGGCGCGCGGCTCGTCCTGCTGGACACCTGCCATCCCCCGCGCCAGCCGCTTCGCGGGCTCTACAATCTCTACTTCGAGCGCGTGCTGCCGCGCGTGGGCCGGTTCTTCTCGAAACATACGGACGCCTACTCCTGGCTTCCAGAGTCGGCCCGTCACTTCCCCGAGCCCGCGGCGCTGGACGACCTGCTCCGGCAGTGCGGCTTCCGGGCCGCGGAGCACGAGCTCCTGCTCGGTGGGGCGACGGCGCTGCACGTCGCGGAGCGGGGAGAGGGGAGAGGGGAGAGGGGAGAGGTCGGCACGCGCACCGTGGGCGCAAGCGCGTGATGCCCTCCCCCCCATCTCCCGTCTCCCCTCTCCCTTCTCCCCTCTCCCCTGTCGCATGACCTACCCGTTCGCCGATCTCCAGTCCTTCATCGCCGCCCTCGAGCGCGAGGGCGAGCTGCTCCGCGTCACCGCGGAGGTGGACCCGTACCTCGAGATGGCGGAGATCGTCCAGCGGGTGATCCGCCAGGACGGGCCGGCGCTGCTCTTCGAGCGGGTGAGGGGCGCCGACTTCCCGGCGGTGCTCAACCTGTTCGGGTCGCATCGCCGGATCGAGCTGGCGCTCGGCCGCCATCCGCAGGCGATCGGCGAGGAGCTGCTCGGGCTGATCCAGCGGCTCAACCCGCCCACGCTCAAGGCGTTCTGGGGCGCGCGGTCGCAGCTCCTCCGGGCCCGGCACATGCCGCCGCGCCGGGTGTCGGGCGGCGTGGCGCAGGAGGTCGTGGAGGCGCCCGCCCTCGACCGGATGCCGAACCTGCACGCCTGGCCGCGGGACGGCGGGCCGTTCATCACCTGGGGGCCGACCCTCACCGAGGCGCCCGGCACGGGGCGGCGGAACTTCGGGCTCTACCGGCTGCAGGTGTTCGATGCCGCCACCACCGGGATGCACTGGCAGTCGATGAAGGGGGGACGGGGGCACCACTTCGAGGCGGAGAGGCGGAACGAGCCGCTCGAGGCGGCGGTGGTGCTGGGCGGCGACCCGGTCACGATGCTCTCCGCCATCTTCCCGCTGCCGGAGGACTTCGACGAGCTGGCCTTCGCCGGCTACGTGCGCGGCAAGGCCACCCGCCTGGCGCCCGGCCGCGCCACGAGACTTCTCGTGCCCGCCAACGCGGAGATGATCCTCGAGGGCGTGGTGCCGCCGCACGAGCGCCGGCTCGAGGGCCCCTTCGGCGACCACTTCGGGCACTACTCCGAGGCCGAGCTGTTCCCGGTGTTCCACGTGAAGGCGGTGACGCGGCGCCGGCTCCCGGTCATTCCCGCGGCGGTGGTGGGGAAGCCGCCGCAGGAGGACAAGTGGGTCGGGATCGCGGCGGGGGAGATCATCGGGCCGCTCATCAAGGTGGTGAACCCGAACATCACCGACCTCTTCGCCTTCGACGACGCGGTGTTCCACAACCTTCTCGCGGTGTCGCTCCGCGAACGGCACCCCGGGGAGGTCCTCAAGACCGCGTTCAACCTCCTTGGCACCGGCCAGCTCTCGCTCACCAAGGTGGCGGTGATGGTCCGCGAGGAGGTGCCGGTGCGGAGCTTGCGCGCGGTGCTTCGCGAGCTGTGGCACCGGTTCGAGCCGGAGGAGCGGATGCTGCTCCTGCCGATCGCGCCGCTCGACACCCTCGACTACACCTCGTTCCGGCTCCACGTGGGCTCGAAGCTGGTGCTCGACGCCACCGGCGAGGCGATCACCACTGCGCCCCCGCCGGACGAGGTGAACGACCCGTCGGCCTTCGACCGCCGGATCCGGCGGCACGCGCTGATCGAGGGGTGGCTGGTGGTCGAGGTGGAGCAGGACCCGCGCGAGGTGCTGGAGCGGCTGGTGCAGTGGGATGGCCTGGGCCCGGTGCGGTTCGTCGTGGCGGTGAGCGGGGACGTGGACCTGGCCGACGACACCAGCACCATCTGGGGGATCTTCACCCGGTTCGACCCGGCGCGCGACATGATCTTCCAGGAGCGGTCGTTCGTCGGCGCGCGGCCGGTCTACCGCGGCCGGATCGGGATCGACGCCACCTGGAAGGAAGGCTACCCCCCGCCGGTGACGGTCCCGGACGAGGTCCAGAAACTGGTCGAGCGGCGGTGGGGGGAGTACTTCGGGGACCGGCTGGAGCGGCGGGCCCGGGGGAGGTGGTAGGCGGGGAGAGGGGAGAGGGGAGAGGGGAGAGGGGAGAGGGCCGCTCCCCCTCTCCCCTCTCCCCTCCCCCCTCAGCCTTCCGCCGCCCGCATCTCCGCCTCGGGATCGAAGCCCAGCAGGTTCCCGCCGCCGAACATCCGGTCCAGCGCCTTCCAGAAGCACGCGATCCAGAGCCGCGAGGCGCGGGCGTTGCCGACCGCGAGCTCGTCGTTCAGGAACTTCACCCAGGAGGCTTCCTTCCAGGCCACGAACTTCCGGATGGCGCGGGGCCCCTCGGGCAGCGGCTGGGGCAGGGCCTGCGGCATCGGGTGGTCCATCGTCCGGAGCAGGATGTTCACCCCGCCGCCGGCGCAGATGGTGTGCGCGTAGATGTTGTACCCCTCGTTCGAGTCCCAGAGGCAGACCATCGCCACGACGGTGCCGTCATTCATCTCCGTGGCGGTGGTGGGGAAGACGACGCGGACCAGGCCGTTCTCGAGGTGCTTGAAGAGCCGGGGTGAATCGGCCACGACATAGCCCCCGCGCGCGATGTAGCGCACCTCGGACTGGAAGTTCCCGCTCGCACGGATCGCGGCGACGATGTGATCGCGGTCGGCCATCGGGGGCGGCTCCGGGTTGGGTGTCCCCCCAACCTACCCGTTCCGTCCCGAAAAGGAATGAAACCGGCGTGAAGGCCGCGCCTTCCCCCCGCTCCCGGCGGGCTACTTTTCCCCCGTGACCGCCACCGCCCCTCCCGACGGACAGGTCATCGCCGGCCGCTCCCTGGCCGTGCGGTACCTGAACTTCGTCAAGTTCCCCCACACGCTCTTCGCCCTGCCGTTCGCACTGCTGGGCGTCGTGGCCGCCTCGCTCCAGGCACCGGTCGGCTGGCGCCTGGTGCTGCTGGTGGTCGTGGCCTTCTCGGCTGCCCGCTGGGTGGCGCTCGGCCTCAACATGATCGCCGACATCCGGTTCGATTCGGCGAACCCGCGGAACCGGGGCCGGCCGCTCCCCCAGGGGCACCTCACCCTGTCCCAGGCCTGGGCCTCGGTGGTGGTGGCCGCGGCGGTCTTCCTGGCCGCCGCCGCGGCGATCAACCCGATCACGCGGCTCCTCGCCCCCCTGGCGCTCGGCTGGGTGGCGCTCTATGCGCTGGCCAAGCGCTTCACGCACTGGCCCCACCTCTGGCTCGGGATGAGCCTCGCCATCGCGCCGGTGGGGGGCTGGCTGGCGGTGACCGGCCGGTGGAGCGACCCGTGGTGGGTGCTCGCCTCGATCACCGTCGCGGTGGCGACGTGGGTGGCGGGATTCGACATCTTCTACGCCCTGCCGGACGAGCAGTTCGACCGGTCGCAGGGACTCCGGAGCGCGGTGGTCCGGCTCGGCGTTCCGCGCGCGATGCTGGTGGCGAAGCTGCTTCACGGCGTCACGATCCCGGCGCTGGCGCTCTTCGGCTGGAGGGTGGGATTCGGGGCGGTGTACCACGTCGGCGTGGTCGTGGCTGCCGGGGTGCTGGCGTACGAGCACCGGCTCGTCCGGCCCGACGACCTCTCCAAGCTCGGCGCGGCGTTCTTCAACATGAACGCGATTCTCTCGGGCACGGTGTTCGTCTTTGCGCTGGTGGATAGGCTGATATGACAGAGTGCCAGGTGGCAGGTGACGAGGGGCAAGGGGGTGCCAAGAGCCCAGTGCCAAGTGTGCGAGGGGGGAAGGGTTCGAAGCGGGGTGCGCAGCCGCCCGAGCCCACGGGGCACCGGAAACGGGGCACCCCCTGGGCACCGGGCACCGGGCACCGGGCACCGACTGTGCCCCCGCCCGTTCCGCCGAGGCACCCCGTGCATTCCCCGACACCCAACAAGAGGGGCCGGTGAGCCGGTTCCCGCTCGTCCTCGCCGTCACCGGCGCCTCCGGCGCGCCATACGCCGTGCGGCTCCTCGAGGTCCTCGTGCGGCACGAGGTGCCGACCTGGCTCATCGTCTCGGGCCACGGGCAGCGGCTGCTCCGCGACGAGTGCGGCATCGAGTCGCTCGAAGCGCTCGAGGCCGCCACCGGCGACTGGTCGAGCGTCACGCTCTTCCCCGACGGAGACCGCGGTGCGCTCCCCGCCTCGGGCTCGCAGCGCACCCGCGGGATGGTGATCTGTCCCTGCTCGATGGGCACCGTGGCGGCGGTGGCCCACGCCACCAGCCGCTCGCTGGTGGAGCGCGCCGCCGACGTGACGCTCAAGGAGGGCCGCAGGCTGGTGCTGGTGCCGCGGGAGACGCCGCTCTCGCTGGTGCACCTCCGGAACCTCGTGGCGGCGGCGGAGGCGGGCGCCACGATCCTGCCCGCCGCCCCCGGCTTCTACCATCGCCCGGAACAGGTCGGCGAGCTGGTGGACTTCGTGGTGCAGCGCATCCTCGACCAGTTCGGGATCGAGGCCGGGGTGGGGAAGCGGTGGGAGGGGTGAGACTCGGCGTCATCTCCGACACCCACTCCCTCCTCCGCCCCGAGGTCTTCGAGGCGTTCGCCGAGGTGGATCACATCCTCCACGCAGGCGACATCGGGCCGCTCGAGCTGCTGACGGAGCTGGAGGCGATCGCGCCGGTGACGGCGGTGTACGGCAACACCGACGGATTCGACATCCGGCAGCGCTGCCCGAAGGTGGCGGAGCTCGAGCTCGACGGCTTCCGGATCGTGGTCACCCACGGCGACCAGTTCGGGGTGCCATCCGCCGAGGTCCTGCACGCGGAGTTTCCCGACGCGGAGATCCTGCTCTACGGGCACACGCACCGCCCCGTGCTCACCACGGTGGACCTGACGGTCACCGTGATGAACCCCGGGGCGGCGGGCAGGAAGACGAAGGATGGGCTCCCGCCCTCCGTCGGCATTCTCGAGCTCGAGCCGGGCATCCCCCCCCGCGGGCGGCTGATGCCGCTGCTGCCGGCGGGGGAGGAGTGAGGCGGCTCAGCCGTCCGTCCTCGAACTTGACCTCGCGGGCCTGGACCAGGTTCCCGTCCTTCGCGCCCACCGTTTCCTCGACCACCTCGACCTCGGCCCCGAAGGTGATGCCGATCCGGTCGATCTGCTGCTGCAGCCCGTCCTTCGACCCCAGCGCGCCCTGCATCCGCTCGTCGATGCGATTCCACAGGCTGTCGAGCGGTTGATCGTGGACCCACTGCACGCCCTTCCGGCCGACGTTGAGCGGGTCGTCCCGCGCGGCCGGCGCGGACTGCGCGGCGGCGGGGGCGGCGTGAATGGCGGCCGCCACGGCGGCCAGCAGGGCGAGCGGCGCATCGGCACCTCGAAGGAGGCGACGGGGGGCTCACGGCCGGGTGACGGGGGAAGTTTCAGGGTCGGAGTCGGACAGTCGGACGGTCGGACGGTCGGACAGTCGGACGGTCGGACGGTCGGACGGTCGGACGGTCGGACGGTCGGACAGTCGGACGGTCGGACGGTCGGACGGTCGGACGGTCGGACAGTCGGACGGTCGGACGGTCGGACGGTCGGACAGTCGGAGAGTCGGGGGGGTGTGGTGGGGGGGCCCTCTCCCCTCTCCCCTCTCTAGGTCCATTCCGCGAGCGGCGTTGTCCGGCGAAGGGCCTCCGGGTGCCGGCGGAACCAGCTCATCACCAGCAGGATCTCGTCCGCCCGGTCGAGGGGGAGCGGGCCGGTCGGGTCCATCGGCCGGGCGAGCTCCTCCCGGACGACGGCGCGGAACGCCTCCGCCTCGATCGGGGTGCCGGGCCAGGGGAAGGCGGCGCGCACCTCGCCGCCGCGGACGAGGTAGGCCCGGTCGTCGCCGTGGGCCCCGGTGTCGCGGTAGACGAACGTGAGGAGGTCCCGCGCGGCGCGCGCGCGGGCCACCGTGGCGAGCAGCCACTCGAGCGCCTCGTAGCGCTCGCGCCACCTCAGCGCGAGTTCGAATTCCTCCTGGCCGGCGGCGCGGGCCATCTCGGCCACCGCGCGGTCGATCGGCCGGACGGCGCGGCCCTCGAGGAAGGCGGCGGCCGCCTCGACCCGCGCCGCGTATGCGGCCTGCGCCACCAGCCCGGCGCACGGCCCGGCGCAGGTGCCGAAGGCGTGCCGGGGACAGGCGGCCAGCGCCGGCGCCGTGAAGAGGTCCTCCTGCGCGGCGAAGACCACCGGCATCTTCGCGCCGCAGTCCCGGAGGCCGAGCAGGTCGCCGAGCACCCGCACCGCCTCGGTCACGCGCGAGGGCGCGGCGAACGGCCCGTAGCTCCGGCCGCTCTCGCCCGGCGCCGCCGCCACGAGGACCCGCGGGGCGGCCTCCGCGGTGACCCGGACGAAGGCGAGCCGCCGGTTCCGGTTGTACTGCACGTTGTACGGCGGCCGGTGGCGGCGGATGAGCCGCAGCTCGGCGAGCCCCGCGGCGAACTCGCTCGGCGCGTATTCCCAGGCGACGTTCCGCGCCGCCTGGAGGATCCGGGCGGCCTTGTCCTCGGGAGCGGCGCGGAAATAGGTGAGGAGCCGGGTGCGGAGCCGCTTGGCCTTGCCGACGTAGAGCAGCCGGCCCGCCTCGTCGGTCATGCGATAGGTCCCCGGCCGGTTCTCCGCCAGCCGCTTCACCCGCTCGAGCAGCACCTCGTGGTCGGCGGCGGCGAAGGGGAGGACCGCGGTCACTCGTTCAGGCCTGGCAGCGGTGGCAGAAGACGGTGATGCGCGCGTCGATGGCGTGGGTGCCGGCGAGCCGCGTGCCGCAGGCGCGGCAGGGCTCTCCCTCCCGCCCGTAGACGAAGAGCTCGAGCTGGAAGCTGCCCCGCCCGCCGGTGCCGGTGCGATAGTCGCGGAGCGTGGTGCCCTTGGAGTGGATGGCGGCGGCGAGGATCCGGCGCACGTGGCCGTGCAGCGCCTCCGCCTCCGCGGGGGTGACCCGGCAGGCGGGGCGGGACGGGTCCACCCGTGCGGCCCAGAGCGCCTCGTTGGCGTAGATGTTCCCCACTCCCGCGACCTTCCGCTGGTCCATCAGCACCTTCTTCACCGCCTGCCGACTTCCTTTCAAGGTGCGAAGGAGAGCCTCCGGCGTCCAGTCGGGGGCCAGCGGCTCCGGCCCGATGGCGGCGTCGTACGCGGCCCAGCCCCCGGTGTCGAGGAGGAGCAGGGTGCCGAGCCGGCGCACGTCGCGGTAGACCAGCTCGGCGCCGTCGTCGAGCGGGGCGCGGAGGACGGCGTACGCGGCCTGGGCCCGCCGGAGGGGCGCGTCGTGGACGATGAGGGAGCCGGACATGCCGGGCTGGATGACGAGTCGGGGAGAGGGGAGAGGGGAGAGGGGAGAGGGGAGCAGGGTGAGGACGGCGTGCTTGGCCCGGCGCTCGACCGCCACGATCCGCGCGCCCGCGAGGGCGGCGAGGAGCCTCCGCTTCGTGACCCCGCGGAGGACGTCGTCGTGGGAGAGGGAAGCCCGCGTGATGGTCCGGCCCACCAGGCGGGGCCGGATGTCGCGGACGATGGTCTCGACTTCGGGGAGCTCGGGCACGGGGGAAGAATAGGCGGCGGGAGGGCGGGACGGCGAGTTGCAGGAGGGCGCAACCCGCCGCTCCCGCCGCCTTCCCGCCCGTCCGCCGCTCGGCCTCCCGCCACCCCACGTCCCGCCGCCAGGTCTTCCCCTCGAACGCGATGCGGTCGGCGGCGTCGCGGCTGAGGAACTGCGCCGCCTCGAACGTCGGCGCCACGGCGGTGACGTTGAGGACCCGGCCGCCATTCACCCGGAGGGTGCCGTCGGCGTCACGATTGGTGCCGGCGTGGAAGACGGTCACGCCGGCGGGGAGGTCCGTGGGGATGGTGATGGCGGCACCCTTTTCCGGTGCGTCGGGATAGCCCCGCGCGGCGAGCACGGTGGTGACCGCGGCGTCCCGGCTCAGCCTCAACGGGGTGGGTGACCTCCCCTCCGCCACCGCGAGGAGGCAGTCCGTGAACCCCTCCCGCACCAGCGGCAGCACCACCTGCGCCTCGGGGTCGCCGAAGCGGCAGTTGAACTCCACCACGTTGATCGTGCCGTCCTCCTCCACCATCAGCCCGGCGTAGAGGAGCCCGCTGAACGGGGCGCCGAGGTCGCGGAGTGCCGCGAGCGTGGGCTTGATCACCGTGGAGATGGCGCGGCCGAGGAGCGCGGGGGTGGCGATGGCCACGGGGCTGTAGGCGCCCATCCCGCCGGTGTTCGGGCCGGTGTCGCCCTCGCCCAGCCGCTTGTGGTCCTGCGACGGCGGGAGGAGCACCACCTCCTCCCCGTCGGTGATGGCGAGCACCGAGAGCTCCTCGCCCCGGAGGAACTCCTCCACCACCACGGTGCGCCCCGCCTCGCCGAACTTTCCCTCCACCAGCATCGCACGCACCGCAGCCTCGGCCTCGGCCCGCGTGGCGCAGACGATCGCGCCCTTCCCGGCGGCGAGGCCCGACGCCTTCACCACGAGCGGCTCCGCGTGCGCCGCCACGTACGCCAGCGCCGCCGTGCCGTCGGTGAAGGTGCGGCTCGCGGCGGTGGGCACCCCGGCGTGCGCCATCACCTCCTTGGCGAACGCCTTGGAGGCCTCGAGCCGCGCGGCGGCGGCGGAGGGCCCGAACACGGGGCAACGCTCGGCGCGGAGCCGGTCGGCGAGGCCCAGTGCCAGCGGCGCCTCGGGGCCGACGATGACGAGGTGGGTGGTGTGCTCCCGCGCGGCCGCGACGATCCCGCCGAGATCGTCGGCCGCGACGGGGAGGTTGGTCGCGACGGCGGCGGTGCCGGGGTTCCCCGGCGCGCACCAGAGCTCGGCCTCGGGATGCTCGCGGCGCGCCGCCCAGCAGAGCGCGTGCTCGCGGCCGCCGCCGCCGACGACCAGGATCCTCACGCCTTCTGCTGCGCCTTCCGGAAGGCCTCCTGGGCCATCTCCGCCGCCCTCTTCGCGGCGTCGGCCACCTTCCCGGCCACCTCCCGCGCCTCCTGCGCGTAGTAGGCGCCGGCCTCCTTCAGGTCGGGCCCGACCGGCCGCTCCTGCTGCTCGTGCCCGCGGCGGACGTACTCGCCCCGCAGGATCCGCTCGTACTCGCCGCTCGCCACCCAGCGCTGCAGCTCCGCGGCGCGGATGGTGTGCATCGGGTGGGAGAGCGCGAGGGTGTTGAGGATCTTGTAGAGCAGGTCGAGCCCCTCGCTGCTCGCGGCGTACTCGTGCGCCTGGGCGATGAACCGGTCGAGGTTCATCGGCTCGCCGGAGAGCTGACCCTCGTGCACCCCGCCGGCCATCTTGAGGAAGAGCGACTGGGTGGCGCGCACGTCCTGGCTGCCGAGGAGCCCCGCGCGGTCGGCCGAGAGCTCCGCCTTCCGGCTCCACTCGAGGATCGCGAGCCGGATCGGGAGGAGCGCGATGCCGGCGAGGATCGGGAGCGCGGAGAAGCTCACCGCCAGCAGGATCGCGGCGATGGTGCGGTAGAGGGCGTGGCCGCTCACCACGTGGCCCATCTCGTGGGCCAGCAGCACCCGGAGCTCGTCCTCGGTGAGGAGCTCGAGCGCGGCGGAGTGGATCACGATGAAGGGATGGTCCACCCCGTAGGCGCCGGCGTTGAAGACCGGCGTCTGGGAGACGTAGAGCTCGGGAATCTCGGGCCAGTCGAAGGTGGCGACGTTCTCGACGTGGAGGGCGTGGAGCCGGGGGAACTGGTCGGCGCCTGCGCGCACCGCGTTCCCCTGGAAGAGGAGCCGGACGCCCCGCTCCCCGCCGATGAAGGAGATGATCTTCCGGACCGCCTCGTCGAAGCCGGGCATGGAGCGCAGCGCCTGCAGTGCCGCGCGGTCGGCGGGATGCTCCCACGAGACGCCCGAGATGCCGGGGAAGGCGACGCGGGGCCGGGGGGCGGGGATGGTGGTCATGGCCGGGACTCCGGGTGAGGGCTGGCCCCCTTACGGTAGAGCCGCCCGGGGTGTTTCAAGTTGCGACAGTACGGCGGTCGAACAGTCCGACAGTCGGACAGTCGGCGGTCGGGCGGTTCCTGTCCGACCGTTCGACTCACCGACTCGCCCCGAACGCCTGCTCCAGGTCCGCAACCAGGTCCCCCACCTCCTCGATCCCGCACGAGAGCCGCACCAGGCTGTCGGTGAGGCCCATCGCCTCCCGCATCGGCTTCGGCACCGAGGCGTGGGTCATCGAGGCCGGATGCCCGATCAGGCTCTCCACCCCGCCGAGCGACTCGGCAAGGGCGAAGAGCTTCGTGGCGCCGACGAACCGGCGGGCCCGCTCGGCGTCGCCCAGGTCGAGCGAGATCATCCCGCCGAAGCCGCTCATCTGCCGTGCCGCCAGCTCGTGCTGCGGATGATCCGGGAGGCCGGGATAGTAGAGCTTCACGACCTCCTTCCGCCCCTTGAGCCACGCCGCGACCGCGCGGCCGTTGGCATCGTGCTGCTTCATCCGGAGCGGGAGGGTCTTGGTGCCGCGGAGCGCCAGCCAGCAGTCGAACGGCCCCGGCACCGCCCCCGAGGCGTTCTGGATGAACGCGAACCGCTCGGCGAGGTCGTCGCGGCTCGTCACCAGCATCCCGCCCACCATGTCGCTATGGCCGTTCAGGTACTTGGTGGTGGAGTGAAGCACCACGTCGGCGCCGAGCGAGAGGGGGCGCTGGAAGACCGGAGTCGCGAAGGTGTTGTCCACCACGAAGAGGAGCCCGCGGGCCTGCGCCAGGTCGCCCACCGCCGAGAGGTCGCAGAGCGCCATCATCGGGTTGGTGGGGGTTTCGGCGTACAGCATCCGGGTGGCGGGCGTGATGGCGCGCTCGGCATTGGCCACGTCGCGCAGGTCGGCGAAGGTCACCTGGATGCCGAGGGGGCCGTAGATCCGCTCGATCAGCCGGTGGGTGCCGCCGTACACGTTCTCCCCGCAGACGACGTGGTCGCCGGCCTTGAGCAGCTTCATCACCGCGTCGGTGGCCGCGAGGCCGGAGGCGAAGGCGAACCCGTTCGCTCCCCCCTCGAGGCTCGCGATGTTCCGCTCGAGCGCGTCGCGGGTGGGGTTCCGGGTGCGGCCGTACTCGTAGCCCTTGTTCCTGCCAAGCCCTTCCTGGACGTAGGTGCTCGTCTGGTAGATCGGCGTCATCACCGCCCCGGAGAGGGGGTCCGGCGCCTGGCCGGCGTGCACCGCCCGGGTGGCGAGGGCGTGATCGATGTCGCTGGGCTCAACGTGGGTCATCGGGACCGGCCGGACCGGGGAAGGGAGGACCGAAACGTAGGCCCCGCCCCCGGCGGGCGGCAAGCGGGGCGTTGTCGCAGGTTCCGGTGGACCGCTAACTTACGGCATGGCCCAGCCCTTTCCGGGCCCCTCGACGGACGGAGGGGGCTCCCCGATCCGCTGCCTGGTGGTGGACGACGAACCGGTGGTCCGGCGGGCGGTCACGCGGATGGTCGAGAGCCTCGGCATTGCCTGCCGCGAGGCGGCCGGCGGGGAGGAGGCGCTCGCGCTCCTGGAACAGCTCGGCGACGTGCCGCTGGTCATCTCCGACATCCAGATGCCGGGGATGGACGGGATCGCCCTCCTCCGGGTGCTGCGCGAGAAGCGGCCCGACACGGTCGTGATCATGCTGTCCGGCCTGGCGGAGGTGCAGACGGCGGTGGACTGCCTCCAGCACGGCGCGATCGACTACCTGTCCAAGCCGGTGCTGGTGGACGAGCTCCGGGCGCGGGTGAACCAGGCGCTGGAGAAACACGAGCTCCGGCTCCAGAACCGGTACTACCAGCTCCAGCTCGAGTCGCGGGTGCGGGAGCTGACGGCGCGGAACCGCGAGCTCTTCGTCGAGCAGATCCAGCTCGCGGTGCGCCTGCTCGAGGCGCGCGACAGCTACACCCGGGGGCATTCGCAGCGGGTGGCGCGCTATGCCGTGGGCACGGCGGTCCGGCTCGGCCTCACCGGCGAGCGGCTCGAGCAGGTGAGGCTCGGCGGCGAGCTCCACGACATCGGCAAGATCGGCACGGCGGACCACATCCTGCACAAGCCGGGGCCGCTCACCGACGAGGAGTTCGCGGTGATCCAGCGCCACACCACCGACGGGGAGCGGATCCTGGCCCCACTCCTCCGCGACCGCACCGCGGTGATGCAGATCGTCCGGTCGCACCACGAGCGGCTCGACGGGCGCGGGTTCCCCGACGGCCTCGCCGGCGAGCGGATCCCGCTCGAGGCCCGGATCGTCGCCGTGGTGGACGCCTTCGACGCGATGACCACGAACCGCGCCTACCGCGAGGCGCGCGAGCCCGCCAACGCGATGGAGGAGCTTCGCCGCCACACCGGCTCCCAGTTCGATCCCGTGGTGGTGGACGCCTTCCAGGCCGCCTTTCCCGATCCCGCACTCCTCCCGATCGCCTCCTCGAGCTGACGGCCGGCGCGATGTCCGACACCCTGATGATCAGCGTCTCCGGGATGCGGGGACTGGTCGGGACCGACCTGACGCCGGAGCGGGTGGCCCGGCATGCCGCCGCGCTCGGCGCCTGGGCCGCGGCGAACGGCCGGCCGGCGGTGGTGCTGGGGCGGGACGCGCGCACCAGCGGCCCGATGTTCGCGCGCGCGGCGGCCGCGGGGCTGATGTCGGTGGGCGCGCGGGTGATCGACGTGGGCGTCGCCCCCACGCCCACGGTACAGCTCGCGGTGGAGCACCACCACGCCGGGGCGGGCCTCATCCTCACCGCGAGCCACAACCCGATCGAGTGGAACGCGCTCAAGTTCGTGGGCCCGGACGGGATCTTCCTCGACGCGGAGGCGGGCGCCCGGGTGCGCGCGCTGGCGGAGGAGGGGCCCGCCCGCGCGGGGTGGGACGGGATCGGCGCGTTGGAGGACGACGCCGGAGCGATCGCCCGGCACCTCGACCTGGTGCTCGCGCTGCCGGAGGTGGATGCGGCCACCGTGCGCGCGAGGCACTTCACCGTGGCGCTCGATTGCGTCCGCGGCGCCGGCGGGACGACGATGCCGGCGCTGCTCGAGCGGCTCGGCTGCCGGGTGGCAGGCATCAACCTCGAGACCGACGGCCGCTTCCCCCGCCCGCCGGAACCGCTCCCGGAACATCTCGGCGACCTCGGGCGTCTCGTGCGCGCGGCCGGCGCCGACGTGGGAATCGCCGTGGACCCCGACGTGGACCGCCTGGCCATCGTGGACGAGACCGGCCAGCCGATCGGGGAGGACTACACGCTGGCGTTCGCGGTGAGGGCGGTGCTGGGACAGTCGGGCAGTCGGGCAGTCGGACAGTCCGACCGTCCGACCGTCGTCGCCAACCTCTCCACCTCCCTCGTCGTCGCCGACGCCGCCCGGGAGGCGGGGGCGCGGTACCTCCGGGCGCCCGTCGGGGAGGCCAACGTGGCCCGGATGATGCGGGACGAGGGGGCCGTCATCGGCGGCGAGGGGAACGGCGGGGTCATCCTCCCGGCCCTCCACATCGGCCGGGACGCCCCGCTGGCGGCGGCACTGCTCCTGACCCTCCTGGCCAGCACCGGCCGGCGGGTGTCGGAGCTCGTGCAGGCCGCCCCGCGGTATTGCATCGTGAAGGCCAAGGCGCCCCGGTCCGACCTGGGGGCGGCCTCTGCGGCGCTCCGGGCCCGGCACCCGGACGCCGAGGTGGATGAACGGGACGGGCTCCGCCTCGGCTGGGCGGACCGGTGGCTGCACCTCCGTCCCTCGGGGACGGAGCCGATCGTCCGGCTCATCGCCGAGGCGCCCACCGCCGGGGAGGCGGAGGCGCTGATCCAGGAGACCCGCGCGCTGCTCGGCGCGCCGAGCTGAGGGGAATACCGGACCCATGTGCGGCATCATCGGCTACGTCGGCCCGCGCCCCGCGGCGCAGTTGCTGCTCGACGGCCTGAAGCGGATGGAGTACCGCGGCTACGACTCCGCGGGCATCGCGGTGGTCAACGGCACCGGCGTCACCATCGAGAAGGCGGCGGGGAAGCTGGGCCAGCTGGAGGCCCAGGTGCTCGGGCGGCTGCCGAAGGGCACCGTCGGGATCGGCCACACCCGCTGGGCCACGCACGGCGCGCCCACCACCGCCAACGCGCATCCGCACACCGACCTCAAGGGCCGGATCGCCCTCATCCACAACGGCATAATCGAGAACGCCGGCGCCATCCGGACGCTGCTCGAGAAGCGGGGCCACGGCTTCCGCTCCGAGACCGACACCGAGGTGCTGGCGCACCTGGTCGGGTCGCTCTACCAGGGCGACCTGGAGGAGGCGGTGGCGGCGGCGCTTCGCGAGGTGGACGGCGCGTACGGCATCGCGGTGGTCTCCGCCGACGAGCCCGACGTGCTGGTGGCGGCCCGGAAGGGCTCGCCGCTCATCGTCGGCGTGGGCGACGGCGAGTGGTTCGTGGCCTCCGACGCCTCGGCGCTGCTGGAGCACACCCGCTCGGTCATCTACCTCGACGACGGCGAGATGGTGGTGCTCAACCGGCAGGGCTACCGGGTGCGCGACCTGCAGGTCCGGAAGATCTCCAAGGCGGTGGACCAGATCGAGTGGGACCTCGACACCATCGAGCGCGGCGGGTACGAGCACTTCATGCTCAAGGAGATCTTCGAGCAGCCGGAGAGCCTGGCCAACACGCTCCGCGGCCACCTGCTGGACGAGGAGGGCACGGCGCGGGTCACCGGCATCAACCTCACCGACGAGGAGCTGGCGCAGTTCGACCGGATCGTCATCACCGCCTGCGGCACCAGCTGGCACTCGGCCCTCATCGGCGAGTACATGCTGGAGGAGCGGGCCCGGATCCCGGTGGAGGTGGAGTACGCCTCCGAGTTCCGCTACCGGAACCCGGTGGTGGACGCGCGGACGCTGGTGATCGGCATCTCCCAGTCGGGCGAGACGGCGGACACCCTGGCGGCGCTCCGGGAGGCGAAGCAGCGCGGGGCGCGGACGCTCGGGCTGGTGAACGTGGTGGGCTCGACCATCGCGCGCGAGGTGCACGGCGGCATCTACCTGCACGCCGGCCCCGAGATGGGGGTGGCGAGCACCAAGGCGTTCACCAGCCAGGTGGCGGCGCTCGCGCTCATCACGCTCCGGATCGCGCGGCGGCGCTCGATGTCCATCCTCCAGGGGCGGCAGTTCATCCAGGCGCTCCGGGCGCTGCCGGACCAGATCCGGCAGATCCTCGACAAGTCGGAGGAGGTGAAGCGGCTCGCGGAGCTCTTCGTCGGGAAGACGAACGCGCTCTACCTCGGCCGCGGGGTGAACTTCCCGGTGGCGCTGGAGGGCGCGCTCAAGCTCAAGGAGATCAGCTACATCCACGCCGAGGGCTACCCGGCGGCGGAGATGAAGCACGGGCCGATCGCGCTCATCGACGAGAACATGCCGGTGGTGGTGATCGCGCCGCGGGACGCGGTGCACGAGAAGATCGTGTCGAACATCGAGGAGGTGCGGGCGCGGGGCGGCCGGGTGATCGCGGTCACGAGCGACGGGGACGGGGAGATCCACCGGCTGGCGGAGGCGACGTTCACGATCCCGGAGACCCTCGACCTGCTCACGCCGATCCTCTCGGTGATCCCGCTGCAGCTCTTCTCCTACTACGTGGCGGTGGCGCGGGGGTGCAACGTGGACCAGCCGCGGAACCTGGCGAAGAGCGTGACGGTGGAGTAGGACGGCGGGACGGCGGGACGGCAGGTTGCGGGGGCGGCGCGGGATGGCCGCCCCCGGTGCCGTGTGAGGGGTGTCACTCGCGCCCCCCGGGGTCCGGACAGTACCTTGGCGGGGCAGGCATCCATTCCCCCGGAGGTCCCATGCGTGCCCTCACCATCGTCGGCGTGCTGCTGCTCGTCCTCGGCGGCCTGATCCTCACCGGCCAGTTCTCCCGGAAGACCTCGGAGACGCTGGTCGAGATCGGTGACGTGAAGGCGGAAGTCGAAGGCTCCGAGCGGTTCCCCCAGTGGACCGGCATCCTGGCCCTGGTGGCCGGCGTCGGCCTGATCGCGGCCGGGGCGCGCAAGAAGGCTTGAGGCCGCCGGCGCTCGCGGCGGTCCTCGCGGGGGCGCTCACGCTCGGCTGCGGCGGGTCGGAGAGCCCCGTGTCGCCGGCCGAGGAGACGAGCCTGGTGCTCCACCTCGAGCCGGGCCGCTACGTCTGGGCCAGCATGTCGCGGGCCGCCAACCACCGCCGGTACGTCACCAACGGCGTGTGGCGGGAGTTCCGGGCCACCGCCGACAGCAACGGCTCCGTGGGGCCGAAGGCGACGGCGACGCTCGAGCTCGTGGACTTCGCCTTCGTGGGTGCGGACACGCTCGACGAGGGCGTGCACCGGATCCGGGTGACCAACGAGGGGCGCCAGGACCATCTCCTGCTGCTGCACCGCCTGGGCGAGGGCGTCTCGTTCGCCGAGTTCCTCGCGGACGAGGACGCCCCCTCCACCCGGGTCGGCGGCGTGTCGCGCCTGGGGCCCGGCCAGGAGGTCCACCTCGACCTCGACCTCGAGCCGGGCCGCTACGTGGCGGCCTGCCTGATTCCCGATCCCGTGTCGCGGCGGGCGCACGCGGAGATGGGGATGGTGCGGGAGATCGTGGTGGTGCGGGGGAAGTGAGAGGGGAGAGGGGAGAGGGGAGTGGGGAGAAGGCAGGGGCGGCGCGGGTGGCCGCCCCTTTTCGCTCCCGGCGGGGTCAGCGGACGGCGGGCTCGGCGGCCTCGAAGCGATGGACCACCTCCCAGTGGTCCACGATCTCCCCCCGCTCGACCAGGTAGCGCTCGTCCTCGGGGTAGTACACGGCCTGCTCCGGCGTGGGCCCGGCGAAGCGCCGGATGGCCTCCTCCGATTCCCAGAGCGTGAGCAGCAGGAACTCCGCGCGCCCGTCCCTCACGCGCCGGAGGCCGAGCACCGCCCGGTTGCCGGGGGTGGCGGCGTACTCGCTGAATCCGGTCTGCCGCAGGTACTCCACGTACTCCTCGCCGTCCCTGGCGGCGGTGGCTCCCTGCCAGATGCGGGCGATCATCGTCGGGCCTCCCGGGTGCACCAGTATGTTCGATAATACTGGTGCACGATAGAACCCGGGCCTGCACCTGTCAAGGGCCGAATACTGGTGATAGATTGCGGGCATGGCCACCGCCGCCGCCCCCCGTCCCGCCCGCCACTCGCTCCGCTTCGTCGGCGGGGACCCCGCGCTCGACCTGGTGAACACCGTGGACTGGACCCCGCACGGCCTGGTGGACGATCGGCTGGGCGACTATGCGCGGCTGGTGGAGTGGGCCCAGGGCGCCGGGCTGGCGTCCCGCCGGGAGGCTGCAGCCCTGGGTTCGCGCGCGGCGACCCGGCCGCGGGAGGCGTCGGCGGCACTCCGGCTGGCCCACGGGGCCCGGGAGGCGATCCGGCGTGCGATGGCGGCCCGGGTGCGCGGCGCCCCATCCGCGGCGGACGTGGCGGAGCTCAACCGGCTTCTCGGGGAGGCGCTCCCCCACCTCCGGCTCGCCCGCGGCAAGGAAGGCCTCGAGCTCGCCTGGCAGGACGCCGAGTCGAAGCTCGAGTCCCCGGTGTGGGGCGCGGTCTGGTCGGCGGCGAAGCTCCTCGCGTCGGACGAGGCGGACCGGATCCGGACGTGCGCCGGCCCGGACTGCGGCTGGATGTACGTGGACCGGAGCCGGAACGGGCTCCGCCGCTGGTGCGAGATGGCGACGTGCGGGACGCGGGAGAAGAGCCGGAGGCGGAGGGAGGGGCAAGGCGGGGAACAGGGAACAGGGAACAGAGAACGGGGAACGGGAACGGCCTGAACGGTGGAGGTGGTTCGTGATGCGTGGGATGGTGCTTGCGGATGTCCTCTTGACCGCCGACCGCGCGCGGTTCTGATGCCGCGCTACGCCGCCTTCCTCCGCGCGGTGAACGTCGGCGGCCGGGTGGTGCCGATGGCGGAGTTCCGCCGCCTCTTCGCCGGGCTCGGCCTCGAGGGCGTGGAGACCTTCATCGCGAGCGGCAACGTGGTGTTCGCGTCCCGCGCCCGGCCGGCCGCCCTCGAATCGAAGCTCGAGCGGGCGCTCGCGGGCGCGCTCGGCTACGAGGTGCCCACCTTCCTCCGCACCGGCGCCGAAGTGACGGCGATCGCGGCATACGAGCCGTTCGGTGCGAAGCGGCGCGCCGCGGCCCACTCGATCCACGTCGGGCTCCTGCACGAGCCGCTCGCCCCGGCAGGGAGGAAGGCGCTCGCCGCGCTCGAGTCGCCCGCCGACGCCTTCGAGGTGGACGGCCGCGAGATCTGGTGGATGCCACGTGCCGGCGTGGGCCAATCCAGGATCGCCAACGCCCTCCTCGAGCGCCGGCTGGGCGTGCCGGTCACCTTCCGCAATGTCAACACGATGGTCCGGATGGCGGCGAGGTTCTTCCGCGCAGGAACCGCCTGAGCAACGCCATCACGGCGTCCGGTTCCTCGATGTGCGCGAACGTGCCGCTCCGCTCCATCCAGGTGAACTCCGCCTGCGGCGCGGCGCTGGGCGAACTGGTACTGGTACTTCGGGTAGAGTGCGCGGTCGGAGCGGCCGGCGAGGATGAGCGTGGGCATCGCGAGCTCCCTGAGCCGCGGGCGGAAGTCGGGGAGCCGTGCCACCTCGCCGCCGATGAAGAACTCGACGTCGTCGCCGGCGAAGACCGGGTAGAGCTCCGCGTTCCGCGATCCCGGCTCGGTCAGCAGCTTCACGGCATTGTCGGGGTTGTAGAAGCGCACCAGCCTCGAGTGCACGGCGTACAGCCTCTGCATCCGCGGGTAGGTGGACCGGACGCCCCCGGCCCGGAGCGCCAGGATCTCGTCCCACACCCCGGGGTGCTGGAGCTCGAGCTCGCGATTGGTGTTCTCGTGGCTCTTCTGCCACATCTCCGCGCTGTGCACGGTGTTGGCGAGCACCAGGCGGCGCACCAGCGCGGGATGGTCGAGCGCGTCGATAAGGGCGGCGATGTCGGCGACGTCCCCTGCGAAGGTGACCTCTCGCGGGTCGCCACCGGCGCGCTCCGTCCCCGGCCGCGGTAGTCCACGTAGATCACCCGGTACGCGTCGGCCAGCGCCGAGAAGTACGGGTGAAAGGTGAGGTGCGAGTTGGCCGGCCCGCCGGCGAGCAGGAGGAGCGGTTCGCCCTGGCCCTCCTCCTCGATCCAAAGACGGGTTGCGCCGACGTCCACGTGGCGGCCGGTGGGGTGGGTGATGGCGGGGGCGGCGGCGTGCGTGGCAGCCTGCATGGTTTCGTCCGTGGGTAATGGTGTGACCGTTCGCAGGGGTCCACGTTACGTCCGGCCCGCCACGCCCGCGCCCCGGATCTTGCGCGGGAATCCCCGGCGCTTCGATCGCAGGAACCGGGAAGTGGTGCGCGGGATGCGGAGGCGATGCTCCGGGATGAAAGGAAGGCGTTCGGTGCATACGATCGCGGGGCGGCTGGTGCGGCTGGTGGGCGAGCCGATCCTCCAGGAGGAGGGGGCGGTGCCCGTGGTGCTGACCCACCTGCCAGTCGTGCCGGAGCGGCTCGCGGCGGCCCGGCCGGCCGCGATCGCCAGCATCGGGATCCCGCGGGCGCGGGCGGCGTGCCTGGTATCACTGGCCCGTGCGGTGGCGGACGGCGACCTTCCGGAACTCGCGGGCGACGGGTCCGTGCCGGAGCCGGAGGAGTTCATTCGTCGGTTCACCGCCCTCCCCGGCATCGGGGCCTGGACGGCGGAGTACGTCGCGATGCCTGCGCTCGGCTGGCGGGACGCCTTCCCGGCCGGCGACCTTGGGCTCCGGAAGGCGATGGGCGGGATCACGGAGGCGGCACTGCGCGGGGCGGCGGAGCGCTGGCGGACCTGGCGGGCCTACGCGGCGCAGCAGCTGTGGGCGAGCCTGGGCGACACGGCGGGAGGAGCAGGGCGATGATCGTGTACGACGTGATCCCGAGCCCGGTCGGGCCGCTGCTCACGAGTGCCGAGGACGGGGGGCTCACCTCGGTCTGGTTCGCGCCGCACGAGGGCCGGATCGGCGCCGGGTGGGATCGCGACCGCGGGCGGTCGGGGAAGGCATCGCTGGTGCTGGCGGCGGCGCGCGAGCAGCTCGGTGCGTACTTCGCCGGGAGCCTGCGCACCTTCGACCTGCCGCTCGCACCGGCGGGCACCGCGTTCCAGCTCCGGGTGTGGGAGGGACTCCGCCGACTCCGCTTCGGGGAGACGGTCAGTTATGCCGAGCTCGCGCGCCGGATCGGGTCGCCGGATGCGGTGCGCGCGGTGGGCGCCGCGAACGGCCGGAATCCCCTCCCGATCATCGTGCCCTGCCACCGGGTGATCGGCGCCGACGGGTCGCTCACCGGCTTCGGCGGCGGCATCGAGCGGAAGCGGTGGCTGCTCGATCACGAGAGGCTGGACCTGTTCGGGGAGAGGGGAGAGGGGAGAGGGGAGAGGGAACTGCCCGCCTGACCCTCGCCCTTCGCCCTTCGGCCTTCGCCCTTCGCCCTTCGGCCTTCGACCTTTGACCTTCGACCCCATGCCCCCCATAGAACCCCTTCCGTTCAGCATCGCCGTCCCCGGCCGCGACAAGCTCGGCCTGGACGGCGCGCGCTCGATCAGCTGGAAGATCACGGGGCTGCTCCACCACGAGGTCACGCAGCTGGCGTTCGAGTGGGAAGGGACGAGGAGCACCCAGGGGCTGTCGCTGAGCGGCGCGGTGGACCGCGTGGATTTGTTGCCGGCCGAGGTGCTCGAGGTGCCCATCGAGCTGGTGGCGGAAGCGTGGCTCGCCGGCGGGTGGTGGTGGCCGCGCTTCATCCTCCGGGGCCGGCGGCTGGACGTCTTCGACGGCCTCCCGGGCGCGCTCGCGGGGCGGGCAGTGCTCCGGATCGAGCGGCGTCACCGCGACCTCGCGCACGCCATCGCCGCGGAGATCAACCGATGAGCGCTACAGGACGATTCGACGAGTTCCGCCGGCTCCACTCCCCCGCGTCGGGCATCCTCGTCCTGCCGAACGCGTGGGACGCGATGAGTGCCCGCGCGATCGAGGCGGCGGGGGCCCGCGCCATCGCGACGACCAGCAGCGGGGTCTCCTGGTCGCTGGGGCGGCCCGACGGGCAGGGGCTCACCCGGGACGAGATGGTCGCCGCCGTGGGCCGGATCGTCCGCGCGGTGCAGGTGCCGGTGACCGCGGACGTCGAGGGCGGCTACGGACGCGGGGTGCCGGACGACGCCGCGGAGACGGCCCGGCAGGTGATCGCGGCGGGTGCGGTGGGAATCAACCTGGAGGACTCGCCGGGGCGGGATGGCGCCGTGCTGCTCGCCCCGGAGGAGCACGCGGCGCGGATCGCGGGGGCGCGCGCGGGCGGGGGGGCCGGGCTCTTCATCAACGCGCGGGTGGACGTCTACCTGCGGCAGGCGGTCGCCGAGGAACGGCGGTTCGACGAGACCATCCGGCGCGCCCGCGCGTACGTCGCGGCTGGCGCCGACGGGATCTTCGTGCCGGGGGTGAGCGACGCCGAGGTCATCCGGCGCCTCGCCGGCGCAGTGGGAGCGCCGCTCAACGTGATGGCGGGGCCGGGATCGCCCGACGTGCCGGCGCTCCACGCGCTGGGCGTCGCCCGGGTGAGCGTGGGGCCCAAGCTGGCGCTCGCGGTAATGGGGCAGGTCCAGCGGGCCGCGGCCGAGCTGCTCGGGCGGGGGAGCTATGCAGCGTTGGAGGGAGCGCCGGGGTTCCCCGAGGTGAACGGACTGTTCGGGTAGGCGGCTCGGCGGGTCGGCGGATGAGATGGAGCTGCCATCCCGCCATCCAGCCTGCCGGCTCTTGCGCGTTTTCCTGGCTTCGGCATATGTTCGGGTCACCCATCTCGAACCCCGCCGGCCAGGGAACCCGAGCGCCGGCCCCACGTGGAGGTCCCGATGCCGTCCCCCATCACTCCCATCCCCACCGATCGCCCCCGGCTCTCCGCCTACCTCACCGTCCGGGACGGGGCCGCAGCCATCGCCTACTACCAGCACGTCTTCGGTGCCGTGGAGGAGGACCGTTTCGCCGAGCGGGACGGGAGGATCGGGCACGCCGACCTCCGGTTCGGCGACGCCACGCTGATGCTCTCCGACGAGTATCCCGACTACGGCGCCCGGAGCCCCGACACCATCGGAGGGTCGCCGGTGATGCTCCACCTCTACGTCGAGGACGCGGACGCGGTGGTGGCGCGCGCGGTCGAGGCGGGGGCGAGGCTCGACGCCCCGGTGGCGGACCAGTTCCACGGCGACCGCGGCGGCAAGATCACCGACCCCTTCGGGCACCGGTGGTGGATCGCCACCCGGAAGGAAGAAGTCCCGCTCGAGGAGCAGAAGCGACGGGCGAGCGAGCTCTACGGCACGGTTTGAGATTCTCCGCAGAGGCGCGGAGAGCGCAGAGAGGCACAGCGTCCTCTGCGGTCTCTGCGCCTCTGCGGTGAACGCATTACCTTCCCGCCCGATGCGCGTCGTCCTGCAGCGGGTCTCGAGCGCCAGCGTCACCATCGAGGGGGAGGTCGTGGGCCGGATCGGCCGCGGCTTCCTCCTGCTCGCCGGCTTCACCCACACCGACACCGCGGCGCAGGTGGACTGGATGGCCGAGAAGGTGGCCGGCCTCCGCCTCTTCACCGACGTCGACGGGAAGATGAACCTCGGCCTGGCCGAGGTGAGCGGCGCGGTGCTGGTCGTCTCCCAGTTCACCCTCTACGGCAACGCCGAGAAGGGCCGGCGGCCCTCGTTCATCGACGCCGCGCGCCCCGAAACCGCGACTCCGCTCTATGAGCGCTTCCTCGTGCAACTCCGCGCGCAGGGCCTCGAGGTCGCCTCCGGCCGCTTCGGCGCGATGATGGACGTGGCGCTGGTGAACGACGGGCCGGTGACGCTATTGCTGGAGCGGTAGGCGGACAGTCGGACAGACGGACAGTCGGGGAGGCACCCCTCCCGCTCACCGCTCACGGCTTGCCTCTCCCCTCTCCCCTCTCTCCTCTCCCCTCTCCCCTCTCCCCATGCTCCCCACCATCGTCCTCGCCTCCGCCTCGCCCCGCCGCAAGCAGCTGCTCGAGATGCTGGGCTATCCGGTCCTGGTGCACCCGCACGCGGTGCCCGAGGTGCCGCTGCCGCGGGAGACGCCGCTGGAGTATTCCCGCCGGCTCGCGCGGGAGAAGGCGCAGGGCGTGCCCGGCCGCCTCGTGCTCGGGGCCGACACCATCGTGGTGCGGGACGGGGAGATCCTCGAGAAGCCGGCCGACGCGGAGGACGCGGTGCGGATGCTGCTCCGGCTCCAGGGACGGACCCACGAGGTGGTGAGCTCGGTGGCGCTGCTGGCCGGCGGCGAGATGCGGGTGGCCACCGACGTGACCGGGGTGACCTTCCGCCCGGCGGGCGAGGCGTTCCTGCGGGCCTACGTCGCCACCGGCGAGCCGATGGACAAGGCGGGCGCCTACGGCATCCAGGGCTACGGCGCGGCGCTGGTGGAGCGGATCGAGGGCGACTTCTTCAGCGTGATGGGGCTGCCGGTGCGGCTGGTGCTGGACCTGCTGGCGGCGGCGGGGGAGGGGTATCGGTTCGGGGAGTAGTCGGACGGTCGGACAGTCGGGCGGTTGTGAAGCTGTGCGACCGTCCGACTGCCCGACTGTCCGCCTACCCGACCAGCGAGTACACCTCCCGCCCCTCCGCCACGCCGGGCCGCGGCTCCACCGAGGGCCGCTGCACCGCCAGCGCCATCAGGAGGCTCCCGCTCACCAGGATCTCGCCGGGCCCCGCCACGTCGCAGAGCCGCGCCGCGACGTTCACCACGTCGCCCACCGCGGTGTACTCCAGCCGGCGCGGGCTGCCGATCACCCCGGTGAACGCCTCGCCGGCGTTGATCCCGATTCCCACCTCGATCGCGGGCCGGCCTTCCGCTCGCCAGCGCCGGTCGAGCGCCGCCACGGCGTCGCGCATCCCGCGCGCGGCGGTGAGCGCGCGGTCGGCGGCGTCGGCCTGCGGTTCCGGCGCGCCCCAGAGCGCCAGCACCGCGTCGCCGATGAACTTGTCCAGCGTGCCGCCGTGCTCGAACACCACGTCCGCGAGCTCGGAGAAGTATTCGGAGAGGAGGGCGGCGAGGGTGTCGGGCGGCATCTGCTCCGCCAGCCGGGTGAAGCCGCGGATGTCGCAGAAGAGGACCACGATGTGCCGCCGGACGCCGCCGGGCACGAGGCCTCCGGGCGCCTTCGCGATGGCCGCGGCCACGTCGGGCGCCACGAACCGCTCGAGGTTGGAGCGGAGCAGCGCCCCGCGCCGGAGCGCCTGCTGCGCCCGGGCGTTCCGGAGCGCGGCCGCGGCGAGGCCGGCGAACGCGGCCAGGAGCTGGAGGTCCTCCTCGGTGAAGCTCCGGTCGCCCAGCAGGTCGGCGTAGAGCACGCCGAGAGGTCCGGTGTCGCCCAGCAGCGGGGCGGCGAGTGCGCTCCGCACGTTGAGCAGCTTGACCGACGCGCCGCGGAAGCGCGGGTCCGCCGGCGCGTTGTCGGTCTGCAGCGCCTCCCGGCCCTCGATGGCGGCGCGGACGATGGTCTTCGGGACCCGCACCTCGCCCGGCGGCCCGGTGCGGCTCCGTGCCGCGGCGGGGATGAGCTCGCCGCTCTTCTCCTCGGCGAGGAGGAGCGCCACCCGGTCGGCGCCGAGGAGCTCGAGCGCGGCGCGGACGATGGTGTCGAGCAGCGCGCCGAGGTCGGGCTCGGCGGCGAAGCGGCGGGCCACGTCGAGCAGCCGCGCGAGCCGCTCGCCCTCACCCGCGCCGGCCAGCGCCTCATCGGCGTCACCCAGGGGCAGGTGCCGGACCATCTCGCCCGCCGGCGTGGGTCCGCCCGGTATGGCCGGTGCGCGCAGCGTGAAGGAGGCCCCGCCGAAGGTGAGAGTGTCGCCGTCGCCGGCCAGCGCCACCTCGACGCCGGCGCCGTTGAGCAGCGTGCCGTTCGAGCTCCCGAGGTCGCGCACCTCCACGCCCGCCTCGTACGAGGTGAGCTGCGCGTGGCGGCGCGAGATCGTCGCGTCGAGCACCACGAGGTCGCACTCCGGGTCGCGGCCGAGAACCGCGGGCCGACCCCGGGGCAGGACCCAGGCCTGCTCCCCGCCGATGGCCTCGAGCCGCCAGGTCACCGGGCCGCGAGCCCCAGCGCCGCCAGCACGGCGCCTGCCTTCGCCTCGGTCTCGCGGAGCTCGGCCGCCGGCACCGAGTCCGCCACGATGCCGGCGCCGGCCTGGACCCACGCGCGGCCGCCGCGGAACACCGCCGTCCGGATCGCGATGGCGGTGTCGAGCGCCTCCGCGCCCCAGCCGGCGTAACCCACCGCACCGGCGTACGGCCCGCGGCGCACCGGCTCGAGCCCGGCGATGATCTCCATCGCGCGCACCTTGGGCGCCCCGCTCACCGTGCCGGCGGGGAAGGCCGCGGCGAGCGCGTCGAGCGCGTCGAGGCCCGGCCGGAGCCGGCCGCGCACCTCGCTCACCAGGTGCATCACGTGGGAGTAGCGCTCCACCGTCATCAGGTCGGTCACGCGCACCGACCCGTATTCCGCCACGCGCCCGACGTCGTTCCGCCCGAGGTCCACCAGCATCAGGTGCTCCGCCCGCTCCTTGGGGTCGGCGCGGAGCTCTGCCTCGAGGGCCGCGTCCTGCTCCGGCGTGGCGCCGCGCGGCCGGGTGCCCGCGATCGGGCGCACCGTCACCTCCCGGTCCTCCACCCGCACGAGGACCTCGGGGGAGGACCCGGCCAGCTCGACGTCGTCGCAGCGGAGATAATGGAGGTAGGGCGCAGGGTTGAGCGCCCGGAGGTAGCGGTAGGTGAGGAACGCGTCCGGCGCCGGCAGGTCCATCCGGCGGGAGAGCACCACCTGGAAGGCGTCGCCGGCGGCGATGTGCTCGTGGACCCGCTCCACGTCGCGCTCGAACCGGGCGCCGGAGTAGCCCGACTCGGCGACGGCCGGTACTGCGGGCCCGCCGATGGGGAGCGGCGCCAGCGCTGACGGCGCGGCGAGCCGGGACAGCCACTCCTCGATCCTCGCCTCGGCGTCCGCCGAGTCGTCCGGCGCCGCCGTGGCCACGACGTACGCCCGCTGGCGCAGGTTGTCGAGCACCAGCACGGTGTCGCAGAGCATCAGCACGGCGTCGGGGAGCCCGCGGTCGTCCGGCGGGCCCTCGG
Organism: uncultured Gemmatimonadales bacterium; assembly: GCA_963717315.1. GTDB lineage: Bacteria > Gemmatimonadota > Gemmatimonadetes > Gemmatimonadales > GWC2-71-9 > JAICEH01. The sequence continues at coordinate 28,012 of CAVQWA010000056.1, read as the reverse complement.
GGAGCCGCTCGAGGGTCCGCGCCACCTCGTACCCGATCCAGCCGACCGCGCCTCCGGTGAAGCGCGGCAGGCCGGGCACGCGCACGGTGGCGCCCGCGAGCCGGGCACCGAGGTGCTCGAGCGGGGCGACGTCCTCGGCTTCGGGCCGCCAGCCGCCGGCTGCGGTCCACGACTCGACGCTCCGGCCCCGGTAGCGGAGCACCTCGCGCGGCTCGGTGCCGAGGAAGCTGTACCGCGCCCACCGCTCGCCCCCCTCCAGCGACTCGAGCAGGAAGCCCCACGGGCCGCGGTGCAGCTTCGCGAAGGCACCCACGGCGGTGTCGCCGTCGAGCACCACCTCGCGGACCACCGGCACGCGGCGCCGCTCCGTGCCGGCGGGCGCGGTCATCGCGGGGCCACGACCAGGTAGCGGCCCGTGCCGGGGATGATGGCGGCGAGGTTGTCGGCCGCGGGACGGCTGGAGGGGAGGAGGGCCATGCGTCCTTCGGGGAGTGCCTGCCCGACCACGAGCGCCTGCTCGAACGCCACGTCGCTCCCGTACCGCTCCCTCGCCCCCGAGGGAGCCGCGAAATGGAGCGGATACTTGAAGGTCACCCGCGCCACCGGGCGGAGGTCGGCCGAGGTGGTGAACCCGAGGCCGTACACCCCCGGCTCGATGGTGACGCGCACCTCCACCTCGCCGGCGCCGTCGAAGGAGCCGGCGGGGAAGTGGAGCTCCGCGAAGGGGCTGTTGTCCGGCGGGGCGTGGCGGAGGATGATCACGCGGGGGAGGGCGCGGTCGAACCGGACCACGGTGTCGGCGGGCGGCGCGCCGAATGCCTCGAGGACGAAGAGGCGGTCCTCCGCCACGACGGCGGTGGGGACCGGCGCCGGCACCGCGCCGTCTCCGCCCGCGGCTCCTGCCGGCCCGCCGCCGCCCCCGCACGCGAGGAGCGCCGTTGCCGCGGCCGCCAGCCCTCCGGATATTGCCCGGGAATGTCGCGCCACCTGGCCGTCCTCTCCGTGCTGGCTCTCGCCGCCGGCGTCCCGCCGGCCGCGGCGCAGGGGAGGGACGAGCCCGCCGCCCGCGCCCTGGCCGAGCGCGCCGCCGCCCGCCGCACCGCCGCCGAGCGCGATTCCGCCCTGCGGAGCTGGACGGCGGTGGCGCACGGGTTCGTCTTCTTCCTGGCGCAGGTGGGCGAGGGGCTCGCCGACCCGCCCCGCCTCGTGAAGGCGGACGAGCTGTCGGTCGAAGTGTACTGGCGCGCGCCGGGGCCCCACAAGCAGGTGATCCGCGCCTGGCGCGACGGCCGCTGGCTCCCCACCGGCGTCCATTACCACCGCGACCACCTCGGCATCGTCACCGGCGACTTCGGGCCGGTGATCCGGCTCGGCGACGGCGAGGAGGTCCGCGGCGTCCCCCACCCGCTGAGCCCCGGCGGGCTCCGGGTCTACGACTTCGCGCTCACCGACTCGCTCGCCATCCGGGGGCCCGGGGGCGAGGTGGCCGTCCGGGTGCTCTCGGTGCGCCCGAAGGACCACGCCCGTCCCGCGGTGATCGGCGAACTCTTCCTCGATGCCGCCACCGCGGAGGTGGTACGGTTCCGCTTCGGCTTCACGCCGGCGGCCTACCTCGACGCCGACGTGGAGGACATCGCGGTGGTGCTCGAGAACGGCCGCTGGGAGGGGCGCTGGTGGCTCCCCTTCCGGCAGGAGATCGAGATCCGCCGCCGGAGCGAGTGGCTCGACTTCCCGGCGCGCGGGATCATCCGTGGGCGCTGGGAGATCGGCGACTACGCGTTCAACCCGCCGCTCGCCGACTCGCTGTTCCGCGGCCCCGCCATCGCCGGGCTGCCCGCGCCGGACACGGCGGGTGCGTGGGTGCGGCCACTCGACGAGGCCATTGCCGACGTGGCGGCGCCGGTCACGCGGGAGGACCTCGCGGCACTCCGGCGGGATCTCGAGCGGCTGGCGGGGGCGCAGGCGCTGAGCGGACTCGCCGCCAGCCGGCCGGCCGTCGGCTCGGTGAGCGAGGTGGCCCGGGTGACCCGGGTGCAGGGCCTCACGGTGGGCGCCGGCTGGACCTTCGGCTCGCGCGACCGCCGGCTCGCCCTCCGGCCCCGGGTGGCATACGGGTTCTCCGACGGACGGGTCACCGGCTCGCTCCGGCTCGACGCCGGGCTCGGCGCCACCACGCTCCACGCCGAGGCGCGGCGGAGCGTGCGGGACGCGGGAGACCTGCGGCCGATCTCGCCCCTCCTCAACAGCATCCTGGCGCAGGAGGGAGGGCAGGACTTCGGCGACTGGCTGCTGGACGAGGCGGTGGAGGCGGGCGTGGCGCGCGCCCTCGGCGGTCGCGAGAGGCTCACGCTCGCGATCGCGGCGGGACGCACCCGCTCGCTCGCGGTGCGGGCCGAGCCGTCGAGCGGCGAGTACCGGGAGAATCCACCGCTCGGTGCGGGGAGCGCGGCCACCGCCACGCTCGGCCTCGAGCGGAGGGCGGCCGGTGGGCTCGCGCGGCGGGACGTGGCGGGACGGGTGTGGCTCGAGGCCTCGACCGGGCGGCTCGACTGGGTCCGCGCGGCGCTCGACCTCGAGGCGCGGTGGCCGGCGGGCCCGGGGGCGCTCGTCCTCCGCGCGCACGGGATCGCCGGCAGCGACGAGCTCCCCGCCTGGCGCGGCGTCGCGTTCGGCGGCCGGGGGACGCAGGTGGGGGAGGACTATCGGGCCTTCGGCGGCCGCCGCGGCGGGGTGGCGCACCTCGAGTGGCGGGTCGCCGTGCCCGCGCCGGAGATCCGCCTCGGCGGCCTGGTCGGGACCGGCGGCGTCACCGTGGCGCCGTTCGCGTCGGCGGGATGGGCCGACGGCGCGCTGGCCGGCGTATCGTGGATGCCGACCGACGGCGTGCGCCCGGTGGCCGGCCTCGCGCTGGAGTGGCCGATGGGCCTCCTGCGGGTCGAGGCGGGGGTGGCGCTCCGCACCGGGCAGGCGGGCGTCACGGTGGACGTGAGCCGGGCGTGGTGGGGGATTCTGTGACCGGCCCGATGCCTGGATTGTGCCGGTCTCTCCGAGCGGGGGTGCCGGATGGCGGTGACGACGGCGACGGGCCAGTTCGAGGTCTCGATGGTGAGCCTCGCCCTGGTGGCCACGAGCCTCCGCTGCGACGCGCGAATCTGCATCCCGTCAGGCCTGCTGGCGCTGGCCCGGAGGGGGGCCTCTGGGCGTTCGCGGCCAAGCGGGGCGGGCGGGCGCGATGGGTCGGGTCGGGCGCCGTTCCCGAGCCCTACCCGGCCCCGCCGGTGGGTTCTATCTTGCGGGATTGACACAAGTTAGCGGAGCGCCTCCCCCGCCTCCCGGAACCGCGATGCCCTTCACCGACGAGTGGCTGGTCCCGTCCGTCGAGCCCCTGGTGGCCCCGGAGATGATGGCCGGGCTCCAGCGGGAACAGGCGACCACCAACCTCTCCCTCTGGGAGGCGCTGGTGCAGCGCCGTGCGCTCACCGACCAGCAGATCCTGCAGGCGGTGGCCCAGCGCTTCCGCCTGCCGGTGGCCGACCTCTCGAGCACCGAGCTCGAGGCGCGGGTTGCGGTGCCGGAGGCGCTCGCCCGGAAGCACCACGTGCTCCCGCTCCGGATCTCCGATGCCGTGCTCGAGGTGGCCACCTCGAATCCCTTCGACATCAACGCCGAGAAGGAGCTCGCGTTCGCCACCGGCCGCGACGTGCGGATGGCGCTCGCGCCCCCGGTGCGCCTCCGGGAGAAGATCGACGAGCACTACCGCCCCGAGGAGGTGCTCTCCAAGCTGCTCGGCGGGATGGACGAGCCGATGGTCCGGCAGCTCACCGACGAGCCGGACGACGTCAACGTCTCGGCCGACGAGGCCAGCGCCCGCCCCATCATCCGGCTGGTGGACATGCTGCTCGCCGACGGCGTCACCAGCCGCGCGAGCGACATCCACATCGAGCCGAGCGAGGGCGGCGTCGTCGTCCGCTACCGGATCGACGGCGTGTTGCGGCAGGTGATGCGGATCCCGCGGAACGCCGGGCTTCCGGTGATCTCCCGGGTGAAGATCATGAGCGGGCTCGACATCGCGGACCGGCTGCGGCCCCAGGACGGGCGGGCGCGGGTGCAGGTGAACCAGGAGAAGATCGACCTCCGGGTGTCGACCCTGCCGGCCTCGCTGGGCGAGAAGGTCGTGATCCGGATCCTCAACTCGAAGGCCACGGTGCTGGCCCTCGAGGCGCTCGGCCTCCACGACGACGAGCGGCGGAAGATCACCAAGCTGCTCGACCACAAGGAGGGGATCGTGCTGGTGACCGGGCCCACCGGCTCGGGCAAGACGACCACGCTCTACTCCGCCATCCGGCTCATCCAGGGCGAGGGCGTCAACATCGTCACGGTGGAAGACCCGGTCGAGTACAAGCTGGGCCAGAACATCGTGCAGGTGCAGGTGAACGAGAAGGCGGGGCTGACCTTCGCCTCGGCGCTCCGGTCCATCCTGCGGCAGGACCCCGACGTGGTGCTGGTGGGGGAGATCCGCGACCGGGAGACGGCACAGATCGCCGTGCAGGCCTCGCTCACCGGCCACCTGGTGCTCTCGACCCTGCACACCAACGACGCGCCCAACGCGGTGACGCGCCTGGTGGACATGGGCATCGAGGCGTACAAGCTCGGCTCGGCGCTCCGGGGCATCGTCGCCCAGCGGCTGATGCGCCGGCTCTGCCCCATCTGCCGGGAGGCGCTGCCGGTGCCCCCCGGCGACCTGGTGCCGGAGCTGGCCCGGGACCGCGTGCCCGCCGGCGCCCAGATCTACAAGGCCGTCGGCTGCTCGGAGTGCGCCCAGACCGGGTACCGCGGCCGCTTCAGCATCACCGAGATCCTCACGATGACGCAGGACCTCGAGCAGCTGATCGGGGAGGGCGCCACCGCCGACCGGATCGGCCGGCTGGCCCGCCAGCAGGGGATGAAGTCGCTGTGGGAGAGCGGCCTCCGCCACGTGCTCGCCGGCGAGACCTCCATCGACGAGCTGCTCCGGGTGTGTGACGTGCCGGGGCACGGGGGGCTGGATGCGCTGCCGATCGGCGGGGCGGTCGCAACCCCGCCGCCCCGTCCTCCCGCCGCCCCATCGGCACCAGCCGCCGAGCCGCCGAGCCGCCGAGCCGCCGAGGTGGACCTCTCCTCCGCCTTCGACCTGCTGGAGGAGGAGCTGGTGGCGCCGCCGCCGCCGGTGGCCGAGGGGCGCCGCGGAGTGCACGTGCTGCTGGTGGACGACGAGGACACCCTGCGCAAGGTGATGCGCGACCTGCTCGAGCGCGACGGCTTCGACGTGAGCGAGGCGCGGGACGGCGTCGAGGCGCTCGACCAGGCCGACAAGGGCGCGCCCGACATCATCGTGCTCGACCTCAACCTCCCGGGGCTCTCGGGGTACGACGTGCTCCAGCGCCTCCGGGCGCATCCCGCCACCGCAAGGACGCCGGTGGTGGTGCTCACCGCGAAGGGAGACGAGGACAACGAGGTACGGGTGTTCGAGCTCGGCGCCGACGACTTCCTCACCAAGCCGTTCCGGGCGCGCGCTCTCTCCGCCCGGCTCGAGGCGGTGCTTGGCCGCGGCCGCCCGTGACCGGGGTCCGGGCCGGGCTGGTGGACCTCTACCCCCTCCGCCAGGGCCCCGCGGGGCTCGAGGCGCTGGTGCTCCGCCGCGGCCCGCACGGCCGCTGCCCCGGCTCCTGGGAGGCGGTGCACGGCCACGTCGAGGCCGGTGATCCCTCCCCGGCCCACGCCGCCCTGCGGGAACTGGAGGAGGAAACCGGCCTCCCCGCGGAGCGGCTGTACAACCTGAGCCGGGTGGATGCGTTCTGGGTGGAGGCAAGCGGCGCGGTGCAATTGGTGCCCGCCTTCGCGGCGTTCGTGGCGCCCGGCGCGCCGGTGCGGCTCTCCCGCGAGCACGACGCCGCCGAGTGGCTGCCGCTCGAGGCGGCGCGCGCCCGGTGCACCTGGCCGCGGAGCGCGCGCGCGCTGGAGGACGCCGGGCGGCTCCTCGCGGCGGGCGATGCCGGGACGGTGGAGGATGTGCTGCGGGTGAGGTAGGGGAGTCGCGAGTCGCGAGTCACGAGTCACGAGAAAGCCGTCAATGGTCCCCAGGGTTTCGCGCTGGATCCCCGTCGTCCTCGTCGCTGCCGCGTTACTGCCGGTCGGTCGCGCCGCCGCGCAGGTGATGCCCACCTGCATCCGTCCCTCGCGCGCCGAGACCCACGTCCAGGGCGACGTCCGGGTCTGCCCCGGCCGCTACCGGATCCGTGACCCGGAGGAGAAGGGGGTGCTGGTGGTGGTCGGGTCGGGCACCACGCTCGACCTCTCCGGCGTGGTCCTGGAGAGCGGCGACACCCTGCCGGAGGCGTTCGTCGGCACCGGGGTCGTGAGCCGCGGGGTGGACAGCGTCGTCATCACCGGCGGGAGGATCTCGGGGTACCGCTACGGCATCCGGGTCGAGGGCGGGCGCGGCCACCGGGTGAGCGGGGCCGACCTGAGCGGCTCGCGGCGGCAGCGGCTGCTCTCCACCGCCGACCGCTACGACGAGCGCGACTGGCTCGACATCTTCCGGCCCGACAGTTTCGAGACCTACGGCGGCGGCCTGCTGGTGAAGTGGGCCGACGGGGTCACCGTCACCGGGGTCAAGGCCAACGGGGCCCAGAACGGCATCGGGCTCGTCGGCACCCGGGGGAGCTACCTGGCGGACAACGACGTCTCCCGGAACTCCGGCTGGGGCATCCACCTCTGGGCCAGCGCGCGGAACGTCATCGTGCGGAACCGCGCCTCGCACAACATCCGCTGCGCCTTCGGCACCTGGAGCCGCGGGTGCGACTCCGCCGCCCTCCTGCTCCGGGAGGAGAGCGACTCGAACTACGTCGCGGAGAACGACCTCTCCCATTCGGGCGACGGTTTCTTCCTGAGCGGCCACCGGCCGCGGGTGAGGCCCTCCCAGGGGAACATCGTCATCCGGAACGACGGCTCGCACGCGCGGCACAACGCGTTCGAGTCCACGTTCAGCTGGGGGAATGCGTTCCTCGAGAACCGGGCCGACTCGAGCGACTACGGCTTCTGGCTGGGCTACTCGACCGGCACGGTGGTGCGGGGGAACATCGTGGTCGGCTCGCGGACCGCGGGCATCGCCGTCGAGCACGGGAGCGACAACGCGCTGGCGGCGAACGTGATCATCGGGGGCGGCGTGGGCATCCGGCTCTTCGCGCCCACCGCGGGCGCGGAGCAGAGCCGCGGGTACGCCGTGGACGACAACGTGCTCGCGAATGTCGAGCGCGGGCTGGTGCTCGAGCGGACCACGCAGGCGCGGGTGCGGGGGAACCTCTTCGACGGGGTGGGGACGGGCCTCGTCGTGGACGACGTCTCCGCCGGCGCCGTGGTGACCGGCAACGTCTTCCTCCGGGCCCGGGAATGGTACGTGGACGCGACCGGCCTCGCCGCCGGCGGCAATATCTGGGGCACGCCCACGAAGGAGGAGACCCTCGCGCGGGTCCGCGGGAAGGTGACGGTGGACCCGTGGCAGGCGGCGAGCGAGGCGGGGTACTAGGCCGTCCCGTCCGTCAGAGGTCGTTCGAATAGCTCAGGAACTTCCAGCTCCCCTCCCGCTCGAGAATGGAGCCGAAGAGGCGGAGGCTCCGGGCGGAGTCGCTGCCGGCGGGGCGGATGGTGACGGTGCAGCCCTCCCAGACCCGGTTCGCCCCCTCCGCCGCCGGCTCGGCGGGGCAGTCGTAGCCGGAGAAGCCGAGCGGCTGGCCGCCGAAGCGGAGGTAGGCCCGGTTGATCCCGCGGCTCGAGCCGTTCTCGATCTGGCTCCAGAGGAGCCCGGGCTTGGTCCGGTAGGGCTTCCGGCTGAAGCGGGACTCCGGGAAGTAGAGGTACCCGAACTCGGCCCGGGTCACGGCCATCGGCGCGAAGGCGGTGGAGTCGCCGCCCTCGAGCGCCCGGACGAAGCGGCGCACCAGGGCGTCGCGGCTCGCCTCGCCGCCGGCGAGGGCCCGGGCGGTGTCGGGGAGGGTGGCCTGGAAGCGCCGGATCTCCTCCTCGATGGGGAAGATGCTGTCGACCACCCGCCGCGGCCCCGCCGGCGGCTCGGCGGCCTGGTGGGCCGGCGGCTCGGCGGTGCAGGCGGCGAGGAGCAGGAGGGCGGCGAGGGAGTGAAAGCGCATGGGATGGAATGTGGGCCAGCGAAACGGCCGGCGCGAGGGGCGCCGGCCGTCCGCGTTCAGGGGTCACCCCGGCTCAGTTGTCGAGGTAGTTGGTCCAGTTCTGCCACCACTTCGGGCCCGCGGGATCCACGGCGCCGCGGTAGCCGGTGGCGGTCACGAATGCGCCCGCCTTGGTGAGGATGTCCCCGGTGAAGGGGTTCATCCCGCCGGCGGTCGCCTCCGAGGCCGCGGCCGGGGTCCAGTCGAAGTCGCCCGGGGCCGCGGGGTTGGCCGGGAGGGCGAGGAAGCTCGCCGCGGCGGTGAGCGCGGACGCGGTCAGGCTGTAGGTGCCCGGGTCGAACGTGCCGCCGGTCTGGCCGGCATGGAACTGGGCGCCGACCTCGGCGTCCACCACGTGGCTCAGGATGAGGCTGCTGTCCGCCACGCGGTTGGCCGTCTCGGTGTCCCGGAGCGAGTAGGCCGCCTTCTCGAAGCGGGCGACGAGCCCGTTCACGTAGAACCCGGCCGTGCCGCGGCGGAGCACCATCCCGTAGCCGCCGCTCCCCGCGGTGAAGATGCCGTCCGGCGGCCCGACCAGGGTGAAGTTGGCGAGCATCGGCTGGTTGAACGGCGTGGAGGCGTGGCCCAGGGGGCAGCTTGCCCCGCCGCCACAGCCGTCGTTCTCCACCGACTGCGGGTCGCCGGACGCGCTGCCCGCGCCGGGCCGCTGGGTCGGCACCTCGGACTGGAAGGCGATGGCGTACTGGACCCGGCCGACGTAGCCCTCCGACATGTCGAAGTGGTCGTCGCCCGACTCGTAGGAGACGAGGTACTTCGCGTCCACGGCGCCGCCGAACCACTCGTAGGAGTCGTCGAGGCCGCGCAGGACCTGGATGTACTCGATGGTGGTGCCGGACCCGACCGCGGCCAGGGTGAGCCCGTTCAGCTCCGCGGCCTCGAGGGGCCCGTAGCCGGCGAACTCGATGCGCACGTACCGGAGGATGCCGCTGTCGTCGGCGTTGTTGGTGCCGCCGGCGTAGTCCACCGGGTAGTTGTTGTTGGTGTTGGTGCCCGAGCCCTCGAGGATGATCGGGCCGGTCCGGTTGATGATCCCGTCACCCACGATGATCAGACCGCCCCAGTCGCCGGCGAGGCGCTGCCCGGGGGCGCGCTCCGAGGTGAAGACGATCGGCGCCTCGGCGGTGCCGTTGGCCTCGATCCGCGAGCCCCGGAGGACGAAGAGCGAGGAGCCCACGATGTCGTAGTCGCCGATGATGGTGGTGCCCGCCTGGATCGTCAGCGTGGCGCCGTTGGCGACGTGGATGAAACCGGTGAGGATGTAGGTCGAGTCGGAGAAGAAGGTCCGGTCGGCCGTGATGTCCTCGTCCACGATTGCCACCTTCGCGCCCGCGCCGGTGCTCACCTGGATCGGGGTGCTGAAGGTGCCCTGGGTCCCGTCCACCACGGCCGCGACCCGGTAGTTGTAGGTCGTGCCGGCGCTCACCGTCTCGTCGATGAACGCGTTGGTCGCCGGGGTGCCGACGGTCTCGAAGACCAGGCTCACGCTGAGCGCCGTGCCGCGGACCGCGGGCGCGGCCGCGACCTCGCGCTGCACCACGTAGCTGTCGGCCCCGGCCACGGCGTCCCAGGTCAGCGAGACGCTGGTCTCGGTCACCGCGGCCGCCTGGACGTTGGCCGGCGCGGGCGGGGTGTTCGGGCCGGTGCCGCCGTCGTCGTCGTCGCTGCAGGCGCCGGCCAGCACCGTCGTCGCCAGCAGGGCGGTGGCCAGCCACGAACGGGAAGCGAGCTTCATTGTGGGAGGGTCCTTTCGGATCGAGGTTGGTTCAGGCCGGTCGCCGGGGCGCCGTCCGAGCGCGGAATGTCTACCGGGCCCGGATGGCGATGCGCCCTCGGCGCCGTCACGATCGGGTCACGTGCCCCGGGTCAGAGCCCGGCGCCCCACGAGATCCCCACGCCGAAGGTGCGGCCCACCCGCCAGGTGTCGCGCACCACCGAGCCCTGGGTGAACTCGTAGGGGTCGTCGAGGAGGTTCCGCGCGTCGGCCTTGAGGGCGACGCCGTTGCCGATGGGCACCCGGAGCGAGAGGTCGAGGACGTTCCGCGCCTCCTCGTAGACGCTGGGGAGCGGGGACTCGCCCGCGCTCGAGACCCGGCGGCCCTGGACGTTGTAGAGGGCCGTGGCGCTCAGCCCCCCGTCGGGCGCCGACCAGGAGAGCCCCAGGTTCACCACGTAGGGCGACTGCCCGACCATGGCGCGGTCGTCCTCGATCTCGGCGCCCGACCCCGGGCCGAAGTCCACGTTGCTGTCCATCAGCGTGACGTTGCCGAAGGCGGTGAAGCCGGCGAGGGGATCGGCGATCCATCCGAGGCCCCGCCGCACCTCCAGCTCGATCCCCAGGTTCCGGGCGCTCTCGGCGTTGAGGAACGAGATGAGCCGGCTGCCCGAGGTCGCCAGGTAGACCCGCTCGATCGGCTTGTCGAAGTGCTTGGCGAAGACCCCGACGCTGATCACCTCGCCCGGCTGGAGGTACCACTCCCAGCGCAGGTCGACGTTCTGGATCAGGGTCCGCTCCAGGTTGGCGTTGCCAAGGACCGCGTCACCGCCCAGCACGTCGCGGTAGGTCACGTTCGCCAGCTCGCGGTACTCCGGACGGGCCAGGGTCTGCGAGGCCGCGAGGCGGAGCACCTGGTTGTCGGCGAGCTGGTAGTTGAGCGCCACGGACGGGAGGATGTCGGTGTACGACGGGTCGGCGGTCACCGCGTCACCGATGGTCGGCTCGGCCACCACGGTGACGTCGGACCGCTCCACCCGGGCGCCGCCCACGAAGCGGAGCCGGCTGGAGAGGGCGTAGTCCACCATGGCGTAGGCGGCGGCCAGCCGGTCCTCGGCGGTGTACGAGCCGCCCGCGCCCAGCGGGACGATCCGGAAGAAGGCGTCGCCCGGCTGGGCGAAGCGGCCGTCGAAGATCTGCTCCGGCGCGAGCTCCCGGTCCGCCGTCGCGAGGGCGCTGGCGGTGATGCCGTAGGAGCTGTTGTCGGCATCCCGGTCGGTGGCACGGTACAGGGCGCCGACCCGGAGCTGGTGGAGCTGTGACGGGCTGCCGAAGAGGAGCCGGACGTTGCCGGCGCCCTCGAGGCTCGACTCGTCGAGGGCGGCGAACGTCCGCACCGCGCCCTCGGTGTAGGCGCTGAACCAGGCGGGCGCGGCGGCGCCGGTGGCGTCGAGCGTGTACAGGACCTCCGACCGGTCCGGCTCTTCCCGGGTCACCCCCGCGGACGTGAGGCTCCAGTCGAACCGGTGGCGGTCACCGAGCTGGTGCTCGCCGATCAGCTGGTTCGACCGGATGCTCCGTTCCACGTAGGTGAGCCGCTCCAGCTGGAAGTCCTGCGCGAACTGCTCGTAATAGCCGGTCTCGAAGCGGGCCTCGTTGTCGGAGCTCCGGTTGAGCGTGTTGTTGAACGCGAGCCGGGTGCCGGTCCCGATGAAGGTGCTCAGGTTGAGGATCCCCCCCCAGAGCACGCTCGCGGTGCCGGATCTGCCGCTGAAGTGGTCGCTCTCCATCGTGGTGCCGGGTTCGGAGCCGGGGATCGCCTGGGCCCGGCGCTGGTCCTGGCGCGACTCCCATGCGAGGCCGTAGGTGGCCGAGGCCACGAGGCCGATCGGCTGGCCGAGGACCGGGGCGGTGCCGCCGAGCGACGCCGCGAACGAGCTGCTCGGCGCGCCCGTGTTCCGCCGCGGCGACCAGACGTCCCGGAAGTCGTTGACGATCGCGTTGGTCTCCTCCTGGGTCGGCGCGCTGACCTGGAAGTTCCCGAACCGCGGCAGGAGGGAGGGGAGGGACCGCTCGCCCGCGCCGAGCGCGAGGAGGTCGCCCGCCTCGCGGGGGGCGACGAGGATGCTGCTCCCGGTGGCCGCCGAGTTGTACCCGGTGCCCCCGGAGAAGGTGAACTGGCCCCGGGCCGGGAACTCCCGGGTCTGGATGTCCACCTGGGCGCCGGAAAAGTCGCCCGGGAGGTCGGGGGTGAACGTCTTCGCGGTCCGGATCGCCTGGAGGAGGCCCGCCGGGAAGAGGTCGAGCGGCACCACCTTGCGCTCCGGCTCCGGGCTCGGGAGCCGGGCGCCGTTGAGCGAGGTCTGGGTGTAGCGCTCGCCGAGGCCGCGCACCACCACGTACCGCCCGTCCTGGACGCTCACCCCGCTCACCCGCTGGACCGCGGCGGCGGCGTCGCCGTCGGGGCTCCGCGCGATCTGCTCGCCGGTGATCGCGCTGGTGACGCCGAGTGCGGTCCGCTGCTCGTCGAGGGCGCGCGCCACGGTCCCCCGCTCCGCCGCGGCGGTGACGGTCACCTCCTCGAGCTCCACCGTCTGGGCGGTCAGGCTCAGGTCCTGCTCCACCGCCCGTCCCTCGGCGACGAGGATGCCGGTCACCGTCTTCGGCGTGAAGCCGATCATCCGTACCCGGATGGTGGTGGGCCCGACCGGGACGACGTCGAGTGAGTACCGCCCGTTCACGCCCGAGGTGGAGCGGGGTGGCGCCACGATGCCCACGACCTCGACCACCGCGCCGACCACCGGGCCGCCCGTGGCCGCGTCGAGCACCCGGCCGACGATCCGGCCCGTGCGCGTGGTCGCGGCCCGCTGCGGGGCGGGCTCCTGCGCCGCGGCCGGGAGCGCCAGGAGGAGGGCAGCGGCCGCCGCGGCCAGCCCGCGGAGGGGCACGTCTTGGATCCGGAAGTTCGTCATCATCGCAGTCGTTCGTGTGACGGCCGTCCGGGCCGCCGCGGGGTCGTGCCGGTCGCGCACGAAAAGCTCCCCGGCGGGCGAGACGGGGAGGCCACGTACCTGCAACGGTCTGGTCACGGAGTGGCGGGACGCGGGGGGGCGGTCACGCCCGGGTCACGGGGGAGGGCGGAGAGGCGGAGAGACTGGATGACGGAAGGACGGGAAGACGGGTGACTCCACGTCCTCCCGGCGTCCCGCCTTCCCGTCAGCCGTCCATCAGCCTCCTCGCCGCCTCGCGCAGCTCGCGCGGGCTGAACGGCCGGACGAGCATCGCGAAGGGCGTGGGGGCGGCGGGCACGGCGTCGGCCGGTCCGCCGATGCCGAGGGTCGCGCGCGGGGCGAGGGCCGGGTCGGCGAGCACCGCGAGGAACCGGACGCCGGACGGGAGCGCGAGCCGGACGTCCGCCACCACCAGGTCGAACCGCTCCTGCCGGACGGCGGCGAGGGCCGCCTCGGCGGTGGCGGCGGTCACCACCCGCGCGTGCTCGGCGGTGAGCACGGCGCTTGCCGTGCGGAGCGCCCACGGGTCGGTGTCGGCCACCAGCACCACCGGCGCCCGCGGCAGGCTGGCCTCACCCGTCACGGGCAGTCGCATGGTGAACGCCGCGCCCCCGCCCGGCGCGCGTTCGTACCCCAGCCGGCCCCCGTGCGACTTCACGATGCCGTAGCTGATCGGCAGCCCGAGCCCGGTGCCCTTGCCGGGCGGCTTCGTGGTGAAGAACGGCGTGAAGAGGTCGGTCACGTGGTCCTCGGGCACCCCCGGGCCGGAGTCGGACACCCGGAGCCACGCCTCCCCGGCCTCGGCGCCGGTCTCGAGGCTCACGACCCGCGGGCCCGCGTGCCCCCCTTCCGCGCTCACCGCCCAGCTCGCGTTGGTGAGAAGGTTGAGCACCGCCTGCTGCAGCTCGTGCGGGTCGCCGCGGACCTCGACCGGCGCGGCGTGGAGCCGCTCCTCGAAGGTCACGCCGCGCAGCCGGAATTCGTACGCGAGCAGCTGGGCGGAGCGGCGGCCGATGTCGTTCAGGTCCACGATGCCCTTCTCGGGCGTGCCTGTCCGGGCGAAGGTCAGCAGGTTCCGGACGATCCGCCCCGCCCGCTCCGCCTGCTCGTGGATCACCCGCAGGTGCTCGCGGTTCCGGTCCCCCGCGGGGGCCTGCTCGAGCAGGAGCTCGGCCAGCCCGGCGATGCTCGCGAGCGGGTTGTTGAGCTCGTGCGCCACGCCGGAGACGAGCTGGCCCACCGCGCCCATCTTGTCGGCCTGGATGAGCTGCTCCTCGATCCGCCGCTGGGCCGTCACGTCCTCGACCAGCACCACCGCCGCCCCGGAGCCGGCGGCCTCGGGCACCGGCGCGGCGTTGAGCCGGAGCAGGCGGCCCAGCCGGTCGGAGCGGGTCACCAGCGGATCGGCGCGCCGACCCGCCACCGCGTCCTCCAGGAAGCCGCCGGCCGCGCCGGGCACGTCGAAGAGGAACCCGACGAGCGGCCGCCCCACCAGCGCCGGCTCGCCCAGCCCGACGAGCTGGCCCAGCGCGCGGTTCGCGCGCCGCACCCGGCCCGCGGTGTCGAGGATGGCCACGCCCGCGGTGAGCGCGTCGAAGGTGGACTCCCACGCCTCCTTCCCCTGCCGGATCAGCTCGAAGAAGCGGCTGTTCGCCACCACCACCGCCACCTGGGTCGCCACGGTGGAGAGGAGCCAGAGGTCCTCGGGGGTGAAGGGCCCTTCCTCCCGGTCCACCACCACCAGCGCGCCCATCATCACCCCGTGGGCCCGGAGCGGCACCACCGCCGCCGACTGCACCGTGATCCCGCCGCCCAGCCGCACCGGCTCGCCCGCGGACGCGGCGGCCACCTGGAGGTGCTCCTCGCCGATGGCGCGGAGCACGATGGTGTCGTCGGCGTCGGGCAGGAGGCGGCCGGCGTGCGCCAGCAGCGTCCCCTCGGCCGCGGCAACGCGGAGGGCGTGGGCGTCCGGTTCGGTGAGGAGGAGCATCGCGCCGCGGGCGCGGAGGAAGCGGGTGGCGTAACGCACCACCTCGCGGGACAGCCGGTCGAGCTGGAGCGAGGCCGCGAGCGCGTAGCCCAGCTCCCGGAGGGAGAAGAGTTCGTTCAGCCGCCGGTCCAGCTCGCGCGCCGCCCGGTCCCGGTCCGCCTCCGCGGCCAGGCGGGCGGCACGCTCGCGGCGCCACGCCCCCCCGAGGCCGAGGGCGGCGGCGCCCAGCAGCGTGGCGCCGGCCACCAGCACCCACGCGACCGGGCCGCTCAGCGGTCGTCGTCCTCGTCGTCGTCGCCGCCGGTCCGCACGGTGCGCGCCAGTTCCGTCGGGGCATTCGGCTTCACGCGGATGGACTTGGCCGGCACGCCCACGTTCAGGTGGTAGGGCCGCACGTCCTTGGTGGCGAGCGCGCCCGCCCCGACCATCCCGTTCACCCCCACGTGGACCCCCGCCAGCACCGTGGCGTGGTAGGTGACGCGCACGTCGTCGTCGAGCACCGTCCTCGCCAGGGTGACGTCCACCTGGTCCACGATGCTGTGCGTGTGACTGTAGACGTTGGCGTAGTCGGCCACGCTCACCCGGTTGCCCAGCCGGATGCCGCCCCGGTCGTCGAGCAGCACGTGGCGGTGCACCACCACGCCGTCGCCCACCTCGAGGTTGTACCCGTAGGAGAACTCGACGTGCTGGAAGCACTTGAAGCGCTCGCCGCAGGACTTGAAGATCCGCGGCGCCAGCATCCGCCGGAAGCGCACGCCGAGGTCCACGTGCTGGCCGCCGAGGGGGGAGCGGTCGAACGAGTACCAGAGCCAGAGGAGCGGCTTCACCCGGGCGAACTTCACCGGGTCCACGTCCGCGTAGTACTCCGGCTCGAGGGTGACGTGGCGCGGGTCGAGGGCGAGGAGCGCCGCGCGCGACGCGAGGGGCAGGGCCGGGTCCTCCACCAGCGCCGCCCAGTCCGACTCGGCCGGGTACCAGAGCCGGAAGAGGGTGTCGCGGCAGATGGCGTTCCAGTCCGCCGCCGGCTCGCCGAGGCGGGCGTCCAGTTCGGCCAACCAGGCCTCGTAGGCGCCGGCGGCGGGCTGGGGCAGGGTGAGGGTGCGAAGCGGCATCAATGGCATGGGAAGGCCTCCTGAGCGCCGGAGTCTAGACCCCCGGGGGCGAGGAGGCAAACGCCGCGGTTGACGGCGGATGGAATCACGAATAAAGTACTTGGCAATGGGATGATAGTCATTTTCATTTGAGAATAGCTCTCACTTATCCTCGTCCCGTTCCCTCATTCGCCCCTGCTCGCCGCCCCGCTCATCGCCGCCCTCCTCCAGTCGGCCGCCGCACCCTTCGTGCGGGAGGCCGCGGTGATGGGCACGACCCTCCGGATCGAGATCGGGGCACCGCACGCCGCGGCCGCCGCAGCCTCGGAGGAAGCCCTCGCTGCCGTCGAAGGGTGGGAGCCCGTGCTCTCCACCTGGCGCGCCGAGGCCGAGCTCGCGCGGGCGAATCGTGCCCCCGTGGGGGAATGCGTCACGATCACCACTCGCCTGACGGAGGCGCTCTCGGAGGCCGGCTACTGGGTGGAACGCACCGGCGGGGCGTTCGACCCCGCGATCGGGGCGCTGGTGGACGCGTGGGACCTCCGCGGCGCCGGGCGGGTTCCGTCGGCCGCCGAGCTCGAGGCCGCCCGCGCCGCGACCGGATGGCACCTCGTGCAGCTCGGTCCCGGCCCCTGCCTCCGCCGGCTCGATGCCCGCACCTGGCTCGATTCGGGCGGCTTCGGCAAGGGGCTCGCCCTGCGCACGGCGCTCGCCGCGCTCCGGGCGCGCGGCCTCGGCGCGATGCTCGACTTCGGCGGGCAGGTGGCCGTGACCGGCGCGCCGCGCGACGTCCTCGTGGCCCATCCCGCCGAACGGCATCGCCCCGCAGCCACGATCGCCGGGATCACCGGGTCGGCCGCCACTTCGTCCCAGTCCGAGCGCCGCGTCGTCGTGAACGGCGCTGCGATCGGTCACCTGCTCGACCCCCGCACCGGGCGGCCCGCGCCGGCGTGGGGCAGCATCACCGTCGTGGCGGTCGACCCGTTCGCCGCGGACGTCCTCTCCACCGCGCTCTTCGTGCTCGGCCCCGACGCAGCCCTGGCTTGGGCCGCCACGCATCCCGACGTGGGCATCCTCGTCCTCGAGGACGGGCCCGCGCCGCGCGCGCGGTGGAGCGCGGCCCTCGACGGGCGCGTCACGCTGCATTCCCCCTTCACCCCTTCCGGAGCACACTGACCTTGTCCCGACCTGCCCGCGCGGCCCTGGCCGCGCTCGCCCTCTTCGCCACCGCCGCACCCGCGGCCGCCCAGCAGGCCGACAGCGCCGAGATCCGGAAGCTCCGGGAGCAGATCGAGGCGATCACCCGCACGCTCGAGGAATTGCAGCTCGGCAAGGACGTCGTGGCGGAGGCGGATACGAGCTCCGAGGGCTTCGGCCCGGCCGCGTCGAAGGTCTACCGGGTGCGCCAGGGCGTCTCGATCGGCGGGTACGGCGAGGCCCTCTACCAGAACTTCGGCGCGGAACGGGAGGACGGTGCGCCTTCCGGGCGGCTCGATGAGCTCGACTACCTCCGGGCCATCGTCTACTTCGGCTACAAGTTCAACGACAAGCTGCTCTTCAACTCCGAGGTCGAGTTCGAGCACGCCTCCACCGGGGAAGGCGGCGAGGTCTCGGTCGAGTTCGCCTACCTCGACTACCGCCTCTCGCCGGCATTCGGGTTCCGCGGCGGCCTCCTCCTCGCCCCGATGGGCTTCCTCAACGAGCTGCACGAGCCACCGGTCTTCCTCGGCACGGCGCGCCCGGAGACCGAGCGACAGATCATCCCCTCCACCTGGCGGGAGAACGGCCTCGGGGCCTTCGGGTCCCTCGGCGACTTCACCTGGCGCGCCTACCTGATGGCCGGCTTCGACGCCGCGGGGTTCACCGCGTCGGGCCTGCGCGGCGGGCGGCAGAACGGGTCGCACTCGCTGGCGGAGGACTTCGGGATCGTCGGCCGGGTGGACTGGACCGGCGTGCCCGGCCTGCTGCTGGGTGCCTCGGCGTATGCCGGCAACTCGGGGCAGGCGGCGACCCTACCGTCCGACCCCGCGGTGGTCGTGGACGCCCGGACGACGATCCTCGAGGGCCACGCCGAATACCGTCGGGGCGGCCTCGAGCTCCGGGGACTCGTGGCGCGAAGCACGCTCGACGACGCCGCGGAGGTGAACGAGCTCAACGGGCTCGCCGGCGCGGAGTCGGTGGGCGAGGAGGCGCTCGGCTGGTACCTCCAGGGCGGGTTCGACGTCCTCCGCTTCGCCCGCACCTCGCATCAACTGGTCCCCTACCTGCGCTACGAGCGGCTCGACACCCAGCGCGAGGTGCCGGCCGGCTTCGCGCGGGACCCGGCGAACGAGCGGTCCGTCGTCTCGCTCGGCGCGATGTGGAAGCCGATCCCGCAGGTGGCGCTCAAGGCCGACTACCAGTGGCACGCCAACGAGGCGGACACGGGGGTGAACCAGCTCAGCGTGAACCTTGGGTACCTCTTCTAGTGGGACGGGAGACGTGAGACGGGAGAAGGGAGAGGGGAGAGGGGAACGGGGAGGGGGGCGCAACCCGCCGTCCCGCCGTCTCGCCGTCCCTGCCGTCCCTGCCGTCCTGATGCTCGCCCTCGTGGCCACGCCGGCCGTCGCCCAGGAGCGCCTCACCCAGGACGAGGCGCTGCGGCTCGCCTTTCCCGGGGCCGAGGTGGAGCGGCAGACGGCCTTCCTGACGCCGGCGCAGCTCGGGGCGGTGCAGGCCA
Organism: uncultured Gemmatimonadales bacterium; assembly: GCA_963717315.1. Taxonomy (GTDB): domain Bacteria; phylum Gemmatimonadota; class Gemmatimonadetes; order Gemmatimonadales; family GWC2-71-9; genus JAICEH01. The sequence goes on along the minus strand of CAVQWA010000056.1, from coordinate 9,247 downwards.
GGGCCGGCCGCGGCACGGTGGCGCCCCCCTCGGTGGTGACGTACTACGTGGCCAGGAAGGATGGTGCCCGGGTGGGCACGGCATACTTCGACGCGCACCGGGTGCGGACCCTCTCCGAGGTGCTGATGGTCGTGGTGGCGCCCGGCGGCACGGTGCGGCGGGTGGAGGTGCTCCGGTTCGACGAGCCGCCCGATTACCGGCCGCCGGCCGGCTGGCTCGCGCTGCTGGCGGGGCGGCCGCTCGAGGGGCTGTCGCTCCGGGGCGGGGTGCCGCCGCTCGCCGGCGCCACCCTCACCGCCGAGGCGGTGACGGCGGCCACGCGCCGGGCGCTCGCGCTCCACGCGGTGCTGTTCCCGGAGGACGCCCGGTGAGCCGGTTCGAGCGCTGGGCGGTGTGGACGACCTCGCTGCTCACCGTGGCGACCGGGCTGGCCTACCTCTGGCTGAAGTACGGCCTCGAGCCGGCCGAGCCGTGGGCGGTCATCAACCATCCGCTCCAGCCCGTGGTGCTGAAGGCGCACATCGTGGTGTCGCCGCTGCTGCTCTTCGCGATCGGGATGATCGCCACCCGTCACATCTGGCGGCACTGGCGGTCGGGGGTGGGATGGGGCCGGCGGAGCGGGGTGACGACGGTGCTCGCCACCGCGCCGATGGTGCTCACGGGCTACCTGATCCAGGTGGTCACCGCAGCACCGCTCCTGGCGGTGGCGCAGTGGATCCACGTCGGGACGGGAGTGGTGTTCGCCCTGGGGCTGGGGGTGCACCAGGTGGTGGTGAAGCAGGGGAACGGGGAACGGGGAGCGGGGAACGGGATGAACCCGGCGTGACGGTGACTCGGGGCGGTGGGGCGGCCCTCTCCCCTCTCCCCTCTCCCTTCTTCCGGCTACTGCTCCCCGCTCCCCGTCGTGTCCGCCGCCTGGGCCCGGCGGACGGCCCGACCCCGTTCGCGGGAGAGGAGCTGGATGCGGCTCTCCCACGCGGCGGACTGCTGGGTCCCGTAGGCCAGGGTGAACGGCTCGATCACCGGCACGATCTCCTCGAACACGAAGATCGCGCGGGCCTGGCCGCGCACCCCGAGCTCCCGGTTGGAGAAACCGGGGCCGATCGGCACCGTCCCGAGCGGGAAGATCTGGTGGCCGCGGACCTGCAGCGACACCAGCTGCGGGTCGAAGCGCGCGCGTGGCACCCGGCCGTAGAAGGTCACCAGCGCGAGGCCCGGCGAGCTCAGGCCGCGGCTGCTCGCGATGGAATCGATGGCGGGCTGGTTCTGGCGCACCAGGGCCGAGAGCGCCTGGTAGGCGTCGGGGGCGAGCAGCCGGATCACCCGCTCGTCGAGCGGGAGGAAGCGGAGCTCGATCTCGTCGTCGCGGAGGAGCACCGAGACGTCGTTCTGGGAGAGGGTCCCGAACCCGACCGGCGGCAGCGCGGCGTCGTGGAGGGTGTCCCCGCGATCGTCCGGCGTCTGGGCCCGGGTGGCCGGCGCGCAGGCGGCGAGCGCGGCGAGGACGAGCAGCGGGAGGGTGCGCTTCACGGGGTCGGTCCTCCGCCGGCGACGGCGGCGAGAATGGATGCCCCGAGATCGGCGATCCCGAGGCCGGTGCTGCTGCTGGTGACGAGCGGGGGCTCGGCCTCCGCACCGAGGGCCCGGCCCAGCTCCCGGGCGCGCTTCGTCCGGGCGCCCTGGGCCAGCTTGTCCCCCTTGGTGAGCACCGGCAGCGTGGGCACGCCGGTGGCGGCCAGGAGCTCGCCGAACCCGGCGTCCTCGGCGCTCGGGTCGTGCCGGATGTCGAGCAGCCAGACCACCCCGGCCAGGGACGCGCGCTCGCGCAGGTAGCGCTCCAGCAGCAGCCGGTAGGCGGCGCGCTCCGGCTTGCTCGCCTTGGCGAAGCCGTAGCCCGGCAGGTCCACGAGGTAGAACGCCGGGAGCCGGTAGACGTTGAGGAGCGTGGTCTTGCCCGGGGTCTGGCTGACCCGGGCCAGCCCTTTCCGGCCGAGGACCCGGTTGATCAGGCTCGACTTGCCGACGTTCGAGCGCCCGACGAAGGCGACCTCGGGCAGGGCGGGATCGAGGCGGACGAGCGGGTCGGGGAAGCTCCCGGCGAACTCCACCGGGAGGGCGGCGAGCGGGGAGGACGCGCTCAGGCTTCGCGCTTGGTGCGGGCCCGCTCGGTGACCACGAGGGGCGGGCGCCCCTCGGTGACGCTCTCCTTGGTGATCACGACCTCGCGCACGTCCTCGCGGTCGGGCAGCTCGAACATCAGGTCGGTCATGATGGTCTCGAGGATGGCGCGGAGCCCGCGGGCGCCGGTGCCGCGGGAGATGGCGTGGTGCGCCACCGCGCGGAGCGCCTCGGAGTCGAACGTCAGCCCCACGTCCTCGAGCTCGAAGAGCCGCTGGTACTGCTTGGTGAGCGCGTTCTTGGGCTCGGTGAGGATGCGCACCAGCGCCTCCTCGTCCAGCGCGCCCAGGGAGACCATCACCGGCAGGCGCCCGACCAGCTCCGGGATCAGGCCGAAGCGGAGCAGGTCCTCCGGCTCCACGTCGGCGTACGCGCCGTCGCCGCGGGGCGGGCCGGTGCGCGGCTTCTTCTCCTCCTGCCCGAAGCCGATCCGCTGCCGGCCCTGCCGCGCCTCGATGATCTTCTCCAGCCCGTCGAAGGCGCCGCCGCAGACGAACAGGATGTCCCGGGTGTTGATCTGGATGTACTCCTGCTGGGGATGCTTCCGGCCGCCCTGCGGCGGCACGGAGGCGATGGTCCCCTCCAGGATCTTGAGCAGCGCCTGCTGCACCCCCTCGCCCGACACGTCCCGCGTGATGCTCGGGTTCTCCGACTTCCGGGCGATCTTGTCGATCTCGTCGATGTAGACGATGCCGCGCTCGCACTCGGCGACGTTGAAGTCGCCGGCCTGGAGCAGCCGCACGAGGATGTTCTCCACGTCCTCGCCCACGTACCCCGCCTCGGTGAGCGTGGTGGCGTCGGCGATGGTGAACGGCACGTCGAGGATGCGGGCGAGGGTCTGCGCCAGCAGGGTCTTGCCGACGCCGGTCGGGCCGAGGAGCAGGATGTTCGACTTCTCCAGCTCGACGTCGGTGTCGCGCGGCCCCGAGTTGACCCGCTTGAAGTGGTTGTAGACGGCGACGGCCAGGGTGCGCTTGGCGCGCTCCTGCCCGATCACGTACTGGTCGAGGACCGCCTTGATCTCGCTGGGGGAGGGGACCCGGGTGATGCTCTCCGAGACCTCGCGCTCCTCGTCCTCCGCCAGGATCTCGTTGCAGAGGGTGATGCACTCGTTGCAGATGTACACCGACGGGCCGGAGATGAACTTCCGGACCGAATCCTTGCTCTTGCCGCAGAAGCTGCAGCGGAGGTGCTTGTCGGTGGACATCGGGCCGCCGGGGGATCGGGGAACTGCTCCGGGGAAAGGTGCCGCGCGGGACCGGGGGGGTCAAGGCGGTCGGGCGGTCGGGCAGTCGGCCGGCTGGCGCGACAGTGCGCCCTTCCCGACTGTCCGTCTGTCCGACTGCCCGACTGCCCGACTGCCTCAGCCGTCCTTCTTCTTGGGCTCGAAGATCTGGTCGATCAGCCCGTATTCCTTCGCCTCCTCGGCGCTCATGAACCGGTCCCGGTCCATGTCCCGCTCGATCCGCTCGAGCGGCTGGCCGGTGTGCTTGGCGTAGAGCTCGTTCATCTTGCCCCGGAGGTAGAGGATCTCCCGGGCCTGGATCTCGATGTCGGCCGCCGTCCCCTGGGTGCCGCCCGAGGGCTGGTGGATCATGATCCGGGAGTGGGGCAGGGCGGCGCGCTTGCCCTTGGCGCCGGCCGCCAGCAGGAACGATCCCATCGAGGCGGCCATTCCCATGCAGATCGTGTTCACCGGGGCGCGGAGGTGCTGCATCGTGTCGTAGATCGCCATCCCGCTCGACACGATCCCGCCCGGCGAGTTGAGGTACATGTAGATGTCCTTTTCCGGGTTGTCCGCGTCCAGGAAGAGGAGCTGCGCGATGATGATGTTCGCGACGTCGTCGTTGATCCCCGCGCCGAGGAACACGATCCGGTCCATCAGCAGGCGGGAGAAGATGTCGTACGTGCGCTCGCCGCGGCTCGAGCGCTCGATGATGTAGGGCGGGTAGATCGTGGACATCGTGTCGGGACGCGTCACGCGGAAGCCTCTTGCACGGTGGACTGGCCCAGGAGCCAGGTGAAGACCTTGTCCTCGGTGACGGCGCGCTCCAGCTCGCGGAGGCGGCCGCTCTTCTGCAGGCTGGCGTAGACCTCGCCCGCGGGGCGCTGGGACGACTCGGCGATCCGCTGGATCCGCTCGTCGATCTCCGCCTCGGTGGCGGCGAGGCCCTGGGCCTCGGTGACCGCGTCGAGCAGCAGGTCCCGGCGCACCTGCGCCTCCGCCATCGGGTGGAACTCGCGCTCGAACTCCTCCAGCTGCTCCTGCGGGATCTCCCAGGCGTGGGCGTAGGCGTGGAGCACCCGGTGCACCAGCCCGTGCGGGGCGGGCACCCGGTTCGCCTCGACCAGCTGCTGGACCAGCTGGTCGCGCAGCCGGGCGTCGGCCTCCCGCGCCGCCTCGCGCTCGAGGTCGGCGCGCACCGCGGCGCGGAGCGCGTCCACGTCCTCGAAGTCGCCCACCTCGCCGGCGAAGTCGTCGTCGAGCGGGGGAAGCTCCTGGCGCTTCACCTCGTGGAGCGCGATGCGGAGCCGGCGGGACGTGCCGCGCTTCGCCTCGTCGGCGTGGTCGTCGGGGAAGCGGACCTCGGGCTCCCCGGTCTCGCCCGGGCGGAGCTGCATCACCGCCTCCTCGAGCGCCGGGATGGCGCGGCCCTCGCCCAGCACGAAGACGTGGGGCTGCGGCTTCGCGTCGGCCTCGTCGAGCGGGGTCACGTCGATCCGGACCATCTGCCCCGGGGCCGGCTTCTCACCCTCGACCGGGAGCCACGCGGCCTTCTGTTCCCGCACCCGGTCGATCTGCTCCTGCACCATCTGGTCGGTGACGGCGGGAGAGGGCCGGGTGAGCGTGAAGCCGCCGGTGCGCCCGAGCGTGATGGCGGGCTTCACCTCCACCAGCATCTCGAACTCGAGCGGGCTGCCGGGCTCGAACCTGAGGTTCCGGATGCTCGGGTCGGCGATCGGCTGGATGGACTCGCGCTCGCGCGCTTCCTCCCAGCTCTCCCGGATCAGCTCCTCGAGCACCGCCTGGCGGATGGCGTCGTGGTAGCGCTTGCGCACCACGGCGACGGGGGCCTTGCCGGCGCGGAAGCCGGGGAGGCGCACCCGCGACTGGTAGTACTTGACCGCCTTCGACTCGGCGGCCTCGACCCGGTCGAGGGGCACGGTCACCTGCAGGGACCGGCTCCCCGCGTCGGTCGCGGTGGCGTGGATGGCGATGTCGGACATAGACCGGAAATCTAGCCCGGGACGGGGGGTGGGGGCAGGGGAAGCGGACGGCGGGACGGCGGGTTTCGGGGGCGGCGGGGGGCGCAACCCGCCGTCCCGCCGTCCTCAGGGCCGCGGCGGCAGGTCCCGCGCGTGGGCGAGATCCCGGAACCCGCAGCGGCCGTGGGTGCCGTCGCAGAAGGGGATGTTGCCGGACTGGCCGCAGCGGCAGAGCGCGATCGAGGTGCGGCCGCCGAGGCCGTAGACGTTCCCCTCCTCGTCCACCAGCTCGAAGTCGCCCTGGATGCGGTAGGGGCCGTGGGGGGTGATGACGATGCGGGCTGGGGGCATGGCGAGGGGGAGAGGGAAGAGGGGGAGAGGGGAGAGGGGAGAGGGGAACGGGGAACGGGGAACAGGGAACGGGGCGGTGGTACCGTCCCGGCGTGGACCAGCCATCCAGCCATTGTGCCGAGTGCGAACGCCGGGAGTCGAACCCGGATGGGTTGCCCCACAGGATCCTAAGTCCTGCGCGTCTGCCAGTTCCGCCACGTTCGCGAGGTGGTACTACCTGTACCACAACAACTTAGCGAATCGGCTCCGGCGCGACAGATCTGCCGCTGTGAGAAACGATGGGATGGCTACTTGTCCGACGCCTCGTGACCTGCCGGCATCCTCGTGAAGGGAACATGTGAGCGAGTCTGCCTTCAAGTGTGCACATCACAAGGGTATGGTACTTCAAGTGTTGACGGAGAAACACCTTAGCTTGGCGTGGGGCTCTCAGAGTGACGCTGGAGATACGTGGGGCTCCCAAGTTGGCGTCGCTACTAGCTTGAATGAATTCGTGAGCGGGATCCTCCCGATTCCTACCCGCGCGGTAGTTCGGGCGATGGGGGTGGACTTAGAGCTGCAGCTCCGACGCGCATTGACTGCGCAAGACCGAACTACTGCGATCATATTGAGATCAATCCAGCGGGGCGGAATAGCGGCAACAAGCGGCTGGCCTAGGGGGACGCGTGGGATTCTACATCCGCAAGTGGTTTGGCCTTGGCCCGCTTCGTCTTAATGTCTCCAAGTCGGGGTTGGGCGTGTCCGCCGGGGTACGAGGTGCCAGGGTCGGCTTGGGCCCCCGCGGGTACACCGTCCACTTGGGTCGGCACGGACTGTACTACCGCGCTACCATAGGCCGTGGCCGGACACGACTTCCCAACGGCACCGAGGCCGGGACTCATCCCAAAGCGCTTAGTGATCCTGCCCCTGAACAACCTCGGGCCGGTGACCCTGCTGGCCACACGAGGGAAATCCAGTCTGCTCTGGCGACGGTGCGGCGTGCCCGATTCTGGCTCCTCCTCGCCGCCGTGTTGGCGTCGGTTTGGGTGCTCACCGTCGACTCGGTCCGTGGTGTATGGCTCCTCGTGCCGGTTGGCTTTCTTGTCGCGAGGAGCCTCATCAGGCGAATTCCGTTCTGGCGTATCGAGTACGCCATCGAGCCCGAGCTACTTGAAGCGTACGACAGGCTCTCGCGTGCCGTTTCGGCGATGGGCCGAGCCGGGGCCCTCTGGGGAGGGGACACTCCGCCCGAACTGGTAGGTGCGATCCTGCGTGGTGCGGGCACGATTCACCCCGGGTGCTTGCCCGGCTGGATGAAGGTAACCGGGGCATCACCCATTTCCCTCGAATGGGCCCACGGGTACGCCGTGCTCATGCCGGATGGCTTGCTGCTTGCCGACGGAACCGAGTTCGGTTGGTGGCCCATGGATTTGCTGACCAGCTCGGTCGGAGTCGTGCTGGGCGCAGCGGCGGGCCAAGTCCCCGCTTCCGCTCGCATCCTCCGGCACGAGTGGGTCCATAGCACCAAGCACGGGAAGAGGGACCTGCGATATCGAGACAATCGCGAGATGGCGATCTGCCAGCTTCCCGCTTTGGCACTTACCGCGAACGGCCGACGAATCGTGACGCTCATCGGGCTCGCACAATCGGCCGAGACCGACTTCACTGAGTTGAACACCGCCTTCACGGGGTACGTCCGATATCTGGGCGGAGGTGACCGCCTCTCGGATCAAGTCGCCGCCAAAGGTGCCCAGCCGACGTCGGACCGGTTGCCAACTCACGCAGGCGAGTCGACCCCGACATCAAGCGGCCCACGAGAGCAGGCAGTAGACCTGCCCCCCGGTCCGGGACAGGTAGGTGCTGCTGCTGACGCGGCGCATGCACAGAGCGCAGCCTTCCCGCTTGCTGGCGGAGGCGGCCACGTGACCCCTCGACGAGGTTCACGGGGGTTGTTACTCGCGTTCAGCGGAGCCGTGGCCGTAGCGGTGTACTTCCTGCTTCAGAATGCGGTAGGCGGAGTGCCCTCAACCGAGGCGCCCCGGCCTGAGGTTGCACGAACCGACTCCGCGCGCAGCGTGCCCTCCAATGAACTCCCCTCCGAGCAGCCTAGAATGCCGCGAGCTGACCCTAGCTTTTCTTGTGAGGGTCGTTTGAGCCCAGATGAAGCGGAAGTCTGTGCGAGTGAGGAGCTCGCGTCGCTGGATTGGCGACTCGATACGCTGTACCGCCAAGCCCTGGTGAGTTCGACTGACCGGGATGCGATTCGACGGGCACAGCGGGCCTGGGTCCTCGCCAGGCGCACGTGCATGGTGGGCTCCGGCGATTCCCCCTTCACGTGCCTTCGCGATACGTATGAGCGTCGGATCGAGGAGGTGCTGATTGCTCAGGTCGCAAGCAAGGTTCCCGCCGGCAGATCCGCGGAGGACGCTCTAACCGCCGAGGATGCTCGAGCACGAATCGAGGCGGCCTATGCGGTGATGACAATCGGCGGCCTGACCCGCGACTCGCAGTTGGTCGTCTCGACCTATCATCCGGACGCGACATTCATCGACTTCAACCGTGTAGTCAGGCGACGCGTGGATGAAGAGGCAGGAGTGGGGATGATACTCGCTGAGACACGCGTCGTTCGAGGCTACGGACGAGAGCTCGAGTCATTTCAGAGGAGGGGAGATTCCGTCTCCGCACGTACCTCTGCGTGGATCGAGTATCGCCTGAGGAGGCCAGACAGGCCAGAACTGGATGGGCGCGTGGTGCGACTGCGCTCCAGTGCGTCGGATACCTGGGTGTTACGAGGTGGGGAGTGGCTGCTCTACCAACGGGTGATCGTTTCAGAGGCGGAGCCCGAGCTCCTGGACTGACCCCGTTAACTAGTGTCGCAAATCTATTGCTGGTTTGGGCTGGGCACGGGCCGCCGATCTCCGCGACACTCTGCTCAACGAGGGTACGATGGGAATGCTGGATGACCTAATCGACTTCACTGCCGACTGGGTGGCAGCTGGCGTCCGCAACGCACAAGAACGAGCTCTCCAGCGGCGGTTCAGGGAGGAGATGAAACACAGCAGGGATGCTGCCCGGGCGGGTGCATCAGTCCAGCCGCCGGACACACTCCAAGCGGCGAGAACTCGGCTGAGAGAGTCGCTTAAGGCACTGAAGGCCAGGGTGGCTGCGGAGTCTGAGATGGACCCGGCGCTAAGACGGCTATCTGCAGATGACGTCAGGAGAAAGCAGGAGAATCGAGAGAGCCTGCTTTCGGCCGTCGCGGGAATCGCCTTGGGGACGTGGGAGCCGGTTCGCACCTCGGTCCCGGAACTTGCTGGCGGTGAGGTGATGCGTCAGATCCGAGAGATCCACTGCCGGTGTCCGGCACTCATTGGCTCCTTCCCCTTCGAGCGCTGGGTGGACGGAGGTCCATGGGGGTTGGAGGTCGTCCCATTGACGGTTGAGGAGTTGGAAGAGATGCCGGCCTCCCCGCTCATTGTCAGCAAGGAGATCCCCTTCTGGGAGCTTCTCGACACTGTGGAGAGGAAGCAGGGGG
>CAVQWA010000055.1:0-10270 GCA_963717315.1 uncultured Gemmatimonadales bacterium | reverse complement strand
GGCCCGAGTCCACGCGGCCGAGCAGCGCCGGGGCGGGCGGGGCCGGCTGGGCGCGCGTCATCCCGGGCGCCACGGCAGCCAGCAGGATGAGGAGCAGGGAGGGCCTGATCATGGCCCAATGATAGCGGGCCGGCCCTCCCGACCGCCTCCTGCGGCTCCCTTCCCTCGCGGTTCATCCCGAATTCAGGAGGGCGAGCGCAACTTGACGTGCAGGCTGGCGAGGAGGCCACGGTGATGTTCGCGGACAGGGTGGAGGCGGGACAACGGCTCGGTGCCGCGATGCAGGCCTGGGGGGCCTCGAGCCCCGTCGTGCTCGGGCTGGCATGCGGGGGAGCGGTGGTAGGGGCGGAGGTGGCCCACTCGCTCGGTGCCCCGTTCGACGTCATCAACTCGCGGAAGATCGGGGCGCCGCGGAATCCCGGGTACGCGATCGGGGCGGTCGCACCGGGCGCCACCTGGGTGGACGAGGCGATGGTCCACCTGCTCGACGTGCCGCAAGACTACCTCGCGCGCGCCATCGGGACCGAGGGCCGGGAGCTCCAGCGGGGGGAGGAGCTCTTCCACGGGCACCAGCCCGCGGTCGACGTGGCCGGCCGCACGGTGATCCTCGTGGACGACGGCCTGGCCACCGGCGCCACGGCCCGCGCCGCAGCCAACAGCCTCCGGCGCCAGGGGGCGAAGCGGATCGTCTTCGCTGCCCCCGTCGGGGGGCCGGCCGGAATCGCGCGCATCCGCGCCGTGATGGACGACGTCGTCCTCCTCACCGTACCCTGGGACTTCCACTGCGTGAGTCAGGCGTACCGCGCCTTCGAGCCGGTGGACGACAGCCAGGTGGCCCGCCTGCTCGAGGACGCCACCGCCTAGTCTTCCCCCCATCCGGCCCCATCTCGCCAGACCCCCCCGGTCTGCGTACCTTCCGTCGTCCGCTCCCTGCCTCCAGAGGTCGGTTTGGCCCCAGAAGTCGACGCCGGTTCCTCCGACACGCCCGAGCCCCTGCCCGATCGCCTCTCGGCCATCACCCGCGCGCTCGGCGAGCACTACCGGCTCGAGGTCGGGGCCGAAGGCGGCGTCGCCCTGCTCGGCAAGGGCGGGATGGCGACCGTCTATCTCGCCGAGGACGTCCGGCACGACCGCTGGGTGGCGGTCAAGGTCCTCCACGCCGAGCTGGCCGCGTCGATCGGGCCGCAGCGGTTCCTGCGCGAGATCCGGATCGCCGCCCAGCTCCACCATCCCCACATCCTCGGCCTCATCGACTCCGGCGAGGCCGGCGGCGTCCTCTATTACGTCATGCCGTTCGTCAGCGGCGAGTCGCTGCGCAGCTACATCGAGCAGCGCGGCCCCCTCCCCTACGGGGATGCGGTGCGCCTGCTGCGCGAGGTGGCCAGCGCCCTCGGGCGGGCGCACAAGGCGGGCATCGTCCACCGCGACATCAAGCCGGAGAACATCCTGCTGGAAGACCGGCACGCGCTGGTGACCGACTTCGGCGTGGCCAAGGCGGTGAGCGACGCCACCCGGTTCTCCGGGGATACGTCCGTGGGATTCGCCCTCGGCACTCCCGCCTACATGGCCCCCGAGCAGGCCGCGGCCGACGAGGTCGACCACCGGGCCGACCTCTATGCCCTCGGGATCGTCGCCTACGAGATGCTCACCGGGACGCTGCCGTTCGACGCGAAGACCCCGCAGCAGATGATCGCCGCGCACCTCGCCAGGATCCCCGCCCCGCTCCGGGGGAAGCGCGGCGACGTCCCCGCCGCCCTCGAGATGGTGGTGATGCGCTGCCTGGAAAAGGAACCCGCCGACCGGTGGCAGACCGCCGACGAGCTGCTCGCGGCGCTGGAGGACCTGCCCTCCCAGAGCGCCATGCGACCGGCCCTGCCCGAGCCCCCCACCGTCGAGATTCCCGTGACCGGGCCCGCGGCCGGTCGGGCCGCCAAACCGGCGGCTCACGGCTGGGGCGCCGGCCGGTGGCTGGCCATTGCGGCACTGGCGGCGCTGGTCGGCCTGGCACTCGCCGCGCGGCTCGGCTGGATCGGGAGCTAGCGGCTCACCGCGGCCCGGGCGGCAGGTTTCACCCGGCAGGGTTCCGCGCGCACTTCCCGCGCAGCTCTCCTCAGGGAACCAACCGCCCGGGTCCGCGTTAGGATTCAGCGACTCGCACCTCCGGAGCCCCGTGATCGCCCGCCTCCTCTTCTCGTTCGCCGTCATCTACCTGGTCTGGGGTTCCACCTACCTGGGGATCCGGATCACGCTGGAGAGCATGCCGCCGTTCCTCATGGCGGGGGCACGCTTCCTCGTGGCCGGCGGCCTGCTCTATGGCTACGCCCGGCTTCGCGGCGCGGCGCGGCCCACCGCCGCAGCCTGGCGCGGGGCGGCCGTCCTGGGCGCGCTGATGTTCCTGCTGGGGAACGGGATGGTGGCGTGGGCGGAGACGAGGGTGAACTCCGGGCTCGCGGCGCTGATCGCGGCCGGCACCCCCCTCTGGGTGGTGCTGATCGACCACGTCCGGCCTGGCGGCCGGCAGGCGACGAGGGCGAAGTGGGCCGGCGTGGCGCTCGGGATCGCCGGCCTCGCCATCCTCTTCCTGCCCGACGTCGCCGGTGGTCCGCGGGTGGACACGATCGGGGCGCTGGCCCTGATGGGGTCCTCGGTGAGCTGGGCGCTGGGCTCGGTCTCGTCCCGCGGGCTTCGGTTGCCTGCCGACCCGGCGCTCACGTCCGGAATGACGATGCTCGCCGGCGGCGTCCTCCTCGCGGCCGTGGCGACAGCCACGGGCGAGGTGACGGCGTTCGATGCCACCGCGGTGACCGGCCGCTCGCTCGCGGCGTGGCTCTACCTGATCTTCTTCGGGTCCATCCTCGCCTTCACCTGCTTCACCTCGCTCCTCGCCACGGTGGACCCGGTGAAGGTGGCCACCTCCGGCCTGGTGAACCCGCTCATCGCCCTGCTCCTCGGCTCCTGGCTCGCGAATGAGGTCGTCGGCCGGCAGGCGGTGCTCGCCGCGGTGCTGACGCTCGCCGGCCTTGCGCTCATCCTGCTGGCCCCCGAGGTCCGGCGCTCGCCTCCCGGCCGCACGGCGGAAGTCGCCATCCCCGAGCCGGGCGTCGCACCGATCCTCGCCGACGCCGCCGCCGTCGTGCGCAGCCCGGAGGCCAAGACGGCGGCCTGAGCCCGGTGGCTGTTGCCGGGCGTCGACGAGTGCGACGAGGTGGCTGGAAGCGAAGCGAGCGCGTCGGGGGGCGCCCGCCGGGCGAGCGGAGGAGATGGGAGGCTCGATCAGCCGCCGGCGAACTCCGCGAAGGTGTCGCAGGCATCGGGGTCCCCGGACTGGAATCCGCGGCGGAACCAGCTCATGCGCTGCTCGGAGGTGCCGTGGGTGAAGGCGTCCGGGCTTACCGTGCCGGTCCCGGCCCTCTGCAGCCGGTCGTCACCCACGGCGGCGGCGGCCCCGAGGCCCTCCTCCACGTCGCCCGGCTCGAGGATCCCCTGCTGGCCGGCGCGATGCCCCCACGCGCCGGCGTAGCAGTCGGCCTGCAGCTCCAGCAGCACCGAGAGCTGGTTCGCCTGGTCGGGCCGCTGCCGCTGGAGCTGGCGCACCTGGTCCTCGGTGCCGAGCAGGCGCTGGACGTGATGGCCGATCTCGTGGGCGAGCACGTAGGCCTGGGCGAAGTCTCCCGGCGCGCCGAAGCGGTCGTGCAGCTCGTCGTAGAAGCCGAGGTCGATGTAGACGCTCTGGTCGCCGGGGCAGTAGAACGGGCCCGACGCGGCCTGGCCGTATCCGCATGCGGTACTGGTCGCATCGCGATAGAGCACCAGCTTGGCGTCCTGGTACTGGCCGCCGCCCCTCCGGAATGCCTGGGCCCAGTACGACTGGGTGCTGTCCAGCACGGCCGAGAGGAAAGTCACCATCGGTTCCTCGGCGGCGTCCCGGACGGGGGCCTCCGCGGCCGGCGGGGCGGCACCGTCCCCGCCCTGCAGCATCCCGATGAGCGCCAGCGGGTTCTGCTTGGTGATGAGGCTGACGATCAGGATGAGGACGATGCCGCCGAGCCCGAGCCCGCCGAGGCCCCGTCCGCTGATTCCGCGGGCACCGCGGCGATCCTCGAGGTTCTTGCTTCGACCCGTGGGGGACAGGCGCATCGCTGGAGCTCCACTAGCGGACTCCGGGGATACTACCGTGCGGGAGGGCGCGCGGGAAGCGCCGAGGTCAGGCGCGCGTGGGGCGGCGGCGGGCGGGGCGGACGGGGCGGACGGGGCGGGCGGCGGGGTGGGTGGGATGCTGCAGTTCCCACATCACTTCCCACACCCGGGCGTAGAGGTCGTGGCGCACCGGGCCCTGGGTGCGGGCAATCTCGTTCTTGAAGTTGGCGTAGCCGATGTCGTCCACCGCCGCGGCCGTCGCGCGGGCCACCGCCCTGCGCGGGGCCTTCGCGTGGAAGCGGTAGTCGCCGGTCCGCTCGTGGATCGGCCCGAGCTCGGGGAGGTAGCGCGAGCGGAGTGCCGCCAGGTCCGACTTGACCCGGGAGCGTATGGTCAGCTTGCCGAGGGCCCGGTCCTCGGGCTTCTCGACGACGCTGAAGAACCCTGCGGTGGTGAACAGCCACATGGCGCGCTGCCTCGGACTCGTGACTCGCGACCCGCGACTCGTGACTCGTGACTACTTGGCCCGCTCGATGTACTCGCCGGTGTTCGGGTTCACCCGCACCCGGATGCCGTTCTCGACGAACTCGGGCACCTGGATGGTCACGCCGTTCTCCAGCGTGGCCGGCTTGGTGCTGGCGGTCTTGGTGGCGCCCCGCACGACCGGCGTGGTGTCGGTGATCGCGAGTTCCACCATCGAGGGAAGCTGGATCGAGATCGGCTTCCCGCCGAGCCACTCGGCCACGAACCGGGTCTCCGGCTGCAGCCAGGCGCCCAGGTCGCCCGTCACCTCGCTGTCGAGCGTGAACTGCTCGTAGGTCGAGGCATCCATCACGTGCAGGTCGGTCCCGTCGTGGTAGAGCACCTGCATGTCCCGGGTGTCGAGCCGTGCGGTCTCGACCTCCTCCGTGGAGCTGAACCGCTGCTCGAAGGTGTTGCCGGTCGAGAGGTTCCGCATCCGGACCTGGACGAACGCCCGAAGGTTGCCGGGGGTGCGGTGCTGATAGTCCATCACGCGACAGGGCTGGCCGTTGAGGATCAGGACCTGTCCCTTCCGCACGTCGTTCGCCTTCATGCCAAGTCACTCCACCACAAGGAGATCCGCCCGCCCGGCGGGTTGCCGGACGGGCGGGGAAGATAGCCGTGGAGGCCGGGTTCCGGAACCGGGCCGCCGGCGGAGGCCGCCGGGCCGGTCCGCGGGGGCCTAGTGGTGGGCGATCGGGTCGGGGTTGCCGTCCGGGTCGCCGGAGGCGAATCCGTCGGTGTGGACGGCTCCGAGCAGCAGGAGGCCGGCCACGTGCGGGGCGGCCATCGAGGTGCCGGAGATGGTCTTCGTGCCGCCGCCCTTCCAGGTGCTGAGGATGCTCACGCCGGGAGCGGCGTAGTCCACCGGGGGGTTCCCCCAGTTGGACCAGCTGGCGAAGAAGTCCGTGGAGTCGATCGCCGAGATGGTGTAGATGTTCGGGCCGTTGACGCGGGCCGGGCTGTGGTTGTTGGCGTCGTCGCCGTCGTTGCCGGCCGCGAGGGAGAACTTCACCCCGCCGGCCGCCGCATCCACGACCGCCTGGTCCACCGCGGTGTTCGTGCTGCCGCCCAGGCTCATGTTCGCCACGTCCCCGGCCTTGCCGTTCGCGGCCACGAAGTCGATCCCGGCGATCACGTCACTCCAGCTGCCCGATCCGCTGTTGCCGAGGACCCGGACCGGGCAGATCGTGGCGCCCGGCGCCACGCCGACCACTCCGATGGAGTTGTCGATCGCGCCGATGGTGCCGGCCACGTGAGTGCCGTGCCCGTTGCCGTCGTCGGCGTTCCGGCCGGTGAAGTAGGCCACGCAGTCCGAGCCGGTGCCCACGTTCAGGTCCGGGTGGTCGAGGTCCACGCCGGTGTCGATGATGTAGGCCCTGCCGCTCGGCGTCCCGCTGCCGCCGCCGACCCGCGTGATGCCCCACGGGGTCACTTCCGCGGCCCCGCCCCCACCGCCCGGACGCGCTTCGACGATCGGCCGGATCAGGGAGACCGGACCGTCCTTCTCGATGAACTTCACCCGCGGGTCGCTCCGCACGGCGTCGAGGCGGGCCTCGGGGATGACCGCGGTGAAGCCGCGGGCCGCGTGCTCCCGGACCCGCTGCAGGCCGAAGCCGTTGCCGCGGGCGATCTCCTGGGCCACGCCGCGGATGTCCCGCACGTCGTCCTGGAAGACGACGATGTAGCGCGGCGGGCTCGCCGCCGCGGCCGCATCGATCGTCCCGTCCGGGGAGGTCGGGTTGGGGCTCTCACCGCACGCGGCCAGCGCGGCGACGAACGACAGTGAAAGCACAGGCACGATCCGGCGCATCGACAGACCTCCCCGGGGAAGTGACCCCGGCACTTCAGGTTGGTGGGAAGGGCGAACTGGCACTCGAGGGCTGCCGGCGGCTGTCGGCGAGCGGACCTGCGAAGGGCCTGTGCCAAGATTGGAAGAGGTGCCGACGGCAGCAAGAGTGGCGCCAGTGCAACGCCCGGACTCCGGGATTGTGCGGAGGCGACGTAACTGCTAAACTTGTCTTTACCAGTTACACCGCGAGCCGCCCTTGACCGCCGTCCCCGCCTTCCGGCTCGTTGCCAACCACCCCGCCCTCGACTTCTGCAACACCGTCGGTGAGTGGGTAGCCGGCCGGCCCGAACGGGACAAGCTCGTCACCCCCGGCCACCTGCTCGCCTGGGCCGGCACCGCCGGCCTGCTGACGCCGGCCGAGGCGGCCGGGCTCCGCCGTCCGACGTCCCCGGACCGCCTCCTGGGCCGCGCCCGCGCGTTCCGTGCGGCGCTCCACGAACTGGTCACCGCCGCCCTCTCGGGGCGCCGGTCCGACGCCACCGCCGTCGCCACCGTCAATCACGAGGTGGCCCGCGCCCGCTCCGCCCTGCGGCTCGAACCGGTCCGGGACGGCTACGGCTGGCGCTGGGGCGATCCCACGGACCCGGAGCGGCCGCTCCTCGCGGTGGCGCTCACCGCTGCCGACCTCCTCGCCGGTCCGCTCGAGCGGGTCCACCGCTGCCGTGGCGAGCGCTGCAGCTGGTTGTTCCTGGACACCAGCCGCGGCGGCCAGCGGCGCTGGTGTTCCATGTCCACCTGCGGCAATGCCGCCAAGGTGCGCCGCTTCCGGGGGAGTGCTCGATGATCTGCCGGATCTGGCATGGCTGGACCCCGCCGGAGCGCGTTGACGCCTACGAACGGCTCCTGCACGGCAGGATCTCGATCGCGTCACCCAGCGCACGGCGCGCCGCCAACTCCGAGTACGCCCCTGGTCCCCCCTGGAACGCCACCCGCATCACGCCTCCTCCTGGGCGCGGCGGCAAATCCCCACCACCCGCCAGAGAATCTCCCGGACTTCCTCCTCGTCGAGCCCGACGCCGCGCGCGAGCGCCGTGCCGTGCCGCACGACCGCGGCCTCCCGAGCCGGGTCGAGCCGGGGGAGCCCCGTCGCCCGCTTGATCGCCCCGACGTCGCGGGCCAGCGCCACCCGCTCCGCGAGGAGCGCCACCGAGGTGCGCGGCTTGAGCGTGCCGCCCCTGAGCATCCCTGCCCCCGCGTCGTGCGCCGCCAGGGCCGTCTCACGGAGCATCACCCCGCCCTCGACCGAGCAGGGGCCTGCGATCACGGCGAGCTCGCGCCCACCAACCTGGGCGCCGGGGCCGTCCCCGACCCGCACCACCGTGGCGCGGAGCGTGATGACCATCGGTGCCTCGATGCAGCGGGAAGAAACGAAAGCGGCCCGTGGAATCCACGGGCCGCCGGTCGGGTGCCGCTGCGTTCGCCTGCTGGAGCGCTCGCCCGGTCCCGCGGCCCGTGAATCGGGTCGCGAAGTCAAGGAAGAAGGGAAACGCGCGGCGGCTCAGTGATCCGGGTTACCGGTCCGGGGCGGCGCTCGTCAAGTCGGTGGGGCGACCGCCCGACCGTCCGACTGTCAGTCGAACAGCCCCCCGAAGATCTCCCCGATCGCCTCCCCGATGCTCCCGAACACCGTGGCCACCGGCGAGTCGTGCTGGTCGCACTCCTCGGTCGGCTGGGTGCCCGCGCGGAACCACTCCACCCGGGTGGTCGGGCAGTAATCCCCCGCCAGGAGCCCGGTTTCGGCGTCGATCACCACCGGGACGATCCCGTCCGGCGCGACCCATCCGGCCCCGCCGGAGTCGTCGGACCACCCGGTGCGGTAGAAGTCCGCCCAGATCGGGGCGGCAATCCCTGCGCCCGAACCGTGAGCGCCGAGCGGCCTCCGCTCGTCGTGCCCCACCCAGACGGCCGCCACGAGGGTCGGGGTGTAGCCGACGAACCAGGCGTCCATGTTGTCGTTCGTCGTGCCGGTCTTCCCGCCCATCGGCACGTCCACCCCGCGGGCCCGCACCACCCAGCCGGTCCCCTCCGTGACCGCCGACTCGAGCATCGAGTGCACCAGGTAGGCGTCGCGCGCGTCGAGCACCTGGCGCGGCGTCTCCGGCTCGCCCTGCCAGAGGACACGGCCATGCGCATCCTCGATCCGCTCGACGAAGTGCGGCGGCACCGCCTGCCCGCCGTTGGCGAATGGCGCGTACGCCGTGGCGAGCTCGATCGGGGTCACCTCGAAACTGCCCAGGGCCACGGCGGGCACCGCCTCGAGCGGACTCCGGATGCCGAGCCGGCGGGCGGTCTCGACCACACGCCGGGGTCCGACGTCCTGGCTCACCCGCACGGTGGCGGCGTTGGCCGAGCGGGCCAGCGCGTGACGCAGCGTCACCCGGCCGAGGTACTGGCCCGAGGCGTTGGCCGGGCGCCAGATCGTAGTCGCCGGAACGGACCTCGACCGGTTCGTCCTCCACCGCCGTGGCCGTCGTGTACCCCGACTCGATGGCGGCGGCATAGACGAACGGCTTGAAGGCGGAGCCGGGCTGCCGCCGGGCGTCGAGCGCCCGGTTGAACCCGCCGGGGAGGTAGCGCCGGCCGCCCGCGATCGCGCGGAGCGCGCCGGTCGCGGGATCGAGTGCCACGAGCGCCGCCTCGGCGCGCCCCGAGCCCCGAACCGCCTTTTCCGCGGCCCGCTGGGCGTCCAGGTCGAACGTCGTGGCGATCACCAGGTCGCCGTGGTCCTCGCCCTCGAGCACCGAGTCGGCGAAGGCGCGCACCATCGCGGCGGCCCAGTTGTCGGGCGCGTCGGGGGTCCAGCCCTGCCGGACCGCGCGGAGCGGCTGGGTCACCGCGTCGGCCGCGGCCTCCGGCGTGATGAACCCCTGCTCCGCCATGAGCGCGAGCACCAGGTCCCGCCGCTCCCGGGCGCGCTTCGGCGCGCGGCGAGGGTCGTAATGCGCCGGCGCCCGGGGGAGCGCGGCCAGCGCGGCCCCCTCCGCGAGGGAGAGCTCGTCCACTCCCTTGCCGAACCAGTGACGGCTGGCCGCCTCGACGCCGTAGGTGTCGTCGCCGAGGTAGATGACGTTGAGGTACAGCTCGAGGATCCGGGCCTTGGTGAGCGCACGTTCCAGGCGCCGCGCCAGCACCAGTTCGAGGAGCTTCCGGCGGAGCGAACGCTCGCCTTCGAACTCGGTGAGGAACGCGCTCCGTGCCGCCTGCATCGTGATGGTGCTCGAACCTTCCCGCACGTCCATGGCCGCCGCGTTCCGCCAGGCCGCCCGCAGCGTGCTCCGGAGGTCCACCCCGTCGTGCGAGAAGAACCGCCGGTCCTCCACCGCGATGAACGCCTCGCGCACGTGCTTCGGGATCCGGTCGAGAGGGACGGTCACGCGCCGCACCGACTCCAGCCGGCCGAGCAGCTCGCCGTCCCGGTCGAGGATCCGGCCCCCCTCCGGCGGCCGCCAGGCCCTCAGTTCCGCCGCGGACGGGCACCCCTCGAACCCGCAGGTCCCCATCCAGGATCCGGTGAAGGCCGCGCCGACTGCGGCGATGGCCGCCAGGGCCAGGATCGGCCGGGCAACGAGTCGGCGGAGGTCCGGCGTCGCCGCAAGGCCCGCGACCCGACGGCGCAAGGCAGTCAGGGCAGAGTGCAGCGGGATCCACGCGAGGCCAGGGTTCACAGGAGTATCTACGCCACCCGGAGCGAGGTTGTTTCAAGGTGCAGCGTCGGGGTGTCATAACAACACCAAATGGAACCAAGTAGACTACATAACA
>CAVQWA010000054.1:0-8775 GCA_963717315.1 uncultured Gemmatimonadales bacterium | reverse complement strand
GACCTTGCCCGAGGTGATGGCCGGCATCGCCACGCGCAAGGTCAAGTGGGACCGCAAGTACCAGCGCAAGCACGGCATCGACACCGGGCCGGCGCAGGGGCTGCCGGATGGCCTGCCGGTGCGCGTCGCCCAGGTCGCACGGCGCATCTATCGCGCGCTGTGCATGAGCGGCTATGCCCGCATCGACCTGCGCCTGAAGCCGGACGGCAGCGTGTTCGTGCTCGAGGCGAACGCCAATCCGAACCTGGCGCAGGTCGAGGACTTCGCCACCTCGGCACTCGCCGCCAGCGTCGGTTACGACGCCCTGCTCGAGAAGCTCATGCAGCTCGGGATGGGTTACCAGGCCGCCTGGCGCCAGGCCTGATCGCTCAGGGGTGGGCGAGCGGCCGGCCCTCGGCCGCTACCTCGCGCTCGGCGCCACGCACCCACTCCCGCAGGTGCGGGTCCGCGAGGACGGTCGCGAAGTAGTCGCGCGCCGCGTCCGAGAGCCGTGCGCCGTAAGTGTCGAAGCGCAGCACGACCGGCGCATACATCGCATCGGCGATGCCGTAGCGGCCAAACAGCCACGGGCCCCCGGAGGCGTGGCGCGCTCGGCACTCGCTCCAGATCTCGTCGATGCGGGCGATGTCGGCCACGGCCGCGGGCCCGGGCGGCACGTCGAGCCCGCGGACGGCTGCCCGCATCGACCACGCCGTGCGCAACGCCGCGAACCCGGAGTGCATCTCGGCGCTGACGGATCGCGCGTTCGCCCTTGCCGCGGCATCCCCAGGCCAGGCGCGCCCGCCGACCCCGGCCATCACCGGCACCATGTCGCCCAGGTGCGAGATCTGGCCGATGAAGCCGCGCTCCGGCCCGCCGAAGTGGATGTTGAGCTCGCGGCCGCGGGTGGGGCCGTCGGCCCTGGCCATGTACTGCCGGAGCACCTCGAGCGGCGTGGCGCCCCGCACCAGCATCGAGCCGAGGTTCCGGATGAGGGGCGAGAGCACGTCGCCCTTCGCGCGGTCGAGCGCGTAGGCGCTGCCGACGGCGTCCGCCTCCTGGCCGAGCGAGCGGAAGAGGCCGCCCACCACCTTGGTCTGGCGGTAGAGGGCCACGAGCCGCTCCTCCAGGGTGCGGGTGAGGCGCATCCAGTAGTAGAGCTCCAGGAGCTGCTCGCGGCGGAGTCCCGCGGGCGGCGCGGGCGGGGAGGCCTGGTTGGCGGACGGCGATGTCACGGATGGCTCGCAGGGGTACGGAACGGCGGGGAAACCTCGGGAGGCGCGGGAGGAGAGTCAAGCCGGGGGAGCGGGGATGAGGAACCCGCTCCCCGTTCCCCGTTCCCCCCTACGGCCGCACCAGGCTGATCACGGCATAGCTCGCGGCCGCGATGATGGCGGCTGCGGGAATGGTGAGCACCCACGCCCAGACGATGCGCCGGGCGACGCCCCAGCGGACGGCCGAGAGCCGCCGGCTCGCCCCGACGCCGGCGATGGCGCCGGTGATGGTGTGGGTGGTGCTCACCGGCACGCCGAAGGACGACGCGAGCAGGATGGTGAGCCCGCCCCCGGTCTCGGCGCAGAAGCCGCCGAAGGGGGTGAGCTTGGTGATCCGGGTCCCCATCGTCTTGACGATGCGCCAGCCGCCCATCGCGGTGCCGAGGGCGATCGCGGTGTGGGCGGCGAGGATCACCCACAACGGGACGTGGTCGGCGTTGGTGAAGTGGAGATGGCGGAGCCAGCCCGTCTGGTGGGCGAAGCGCGCCTGGGCCGCCACCAGCAGGCCGACGATGATGCCCATCGTCTTCTGCGCGTCGTTGCCGCCGTGGCTGATCGAGTAGAGCGCCGCCGACACCAGCTGGAGCCGCCGGAACGCCCGGTCGAGCGGCCGGGCCGGCCGCTTGTGGAGCAGCCAGGAGAGTCCGACGGTGAGTCCGAGGCCGAGGACGAGCCCGAGGAGCGGGGAGACGACGATCCCCGCGATCGGCTTGACCCAGCCCGCCGGGATGAGGCTCGCGAGGCCCGCATGCGCGATGGCGGCGCCGGCATACCCGCCGAGCAGGGCGTGGGAGGACGAGCTGGGGAGCCCGGAGTACCAGGTGATGAGGTTCCAGGCGATGGCGCCGAGGAGCCCGGCGAGGATCACCTCGGGGGTGACCACCTCGGGCCGGATCAGCCCGCTGCTGATCGTCCTCGCGACCGCGGTGCCGATGATGAAGGCGGCGATGAAGTTGAAGAACGCCGCCCAGAGCACCGCCACGCCGGGGGGCAGCACCCGGGTGGATACCACGGTGGCAATGGAGTTCGCGCTGTCGTGGAAGCCGTTGATGAAGTCGAAGACCAGCGCGACGGCGATGATCCCGAGGACGAACCCGATGGCGGAATCCATCGGTCAGCCGTGCTTGATGGACACCGACTCCAGCACGTTTGCGACGTCCTCCGCGCTGTCGAGCGTGCGCTCGAGGGTGTCGTACAGCTCCTTCCACTTGATGACGTCCACCGGGTCCTGCACGTCGTCGAAGAGCCGGCCCATCCACTCGTGGTAGATGGCGTCGCCCTCCTCCTCCAGCCGCTTCACCTCGCGGCAGGAGTCGAAGACGGTCATCACCTTCCCGCGGTCCATCACCTGCACCGCCTTCAGCAGCTCCGCGGCCGCGCGCTGGATGACCCCGGCGAGCAGGATGGCGCCCTGCGGCGCCGGACCGATCCGGAAGATCTGGGATCGCCGGGCGATGCCGTCGATCAGGTCGATGACGTCGTCGAGGCGGCCGGCGAGGAGGTGGATGTCCTCGCGGTCGAGGGGGGTGATGAACGACCGGTCGAGCCGGGCCACCACGGCGTGGGTCAGCTCGTCGGCGTCGTGCTCGTACCGCTTGATCTCCTCCACCAGCGCGACGCGGCGGGAGGCGTCGTCGGTGGCGAAGAGCTCGCCCAGCACCCGGGCGGCCTCGACGTTCAGCGTGGCGACCTTCGCGAAGAGGTCGAAGAAGCGCTCGTCGCGCGGGAGGAGCCGGAGAGCCATGTCGCCTTACCGTCCGGTGTCGAGGCGGCGGGGAAGATGCCGCCCCGGAGCCGGGGCGGCAAGGACTCGCGGGCGGCTCAGTCCGCGGCCTCGATCCGCATCCCGTAGAAGGACCGGTGCACGAAGACGAGCGCGACGGCGAGGCAGCCCGCGGCCAGCCAGCGGCCCAGGCCCGCGCCGTGCTCCGCGGCAAGGAAGACGCCGAGCTCCACCGCCAGCAGGCCGAAGAGGGTGGTGAACTTGATCACCGGGTTGAGCGCCACCGACGAGGTGTCCTTGAAGGGGTCGCCGACGGTGTCCCCCACGACCGAGGCGTCGTGGAGGGGAGTGCCCTTCGCCTTGAGTTCGGTCTCCACCACCTTCTTCGCGTTGTCCCACGCGCCGCCGGCGTTCGCCATGAAGATCGCCTGGAAGAGCCCCACCAGCGCGATCGCGATCAGGTAGCCGATGAAGTAGAACGGCTCCACGAAGGCGAACGCCAGCGTGAAGAAGAAGACCGCCAGGAAGATGTTCAGCATCCCCCTCTGGGCGTACTGGGTGCAGATCTCCACCACGCGGCGGCTGTCCTCGACCGAGGCCCGGGTCACCCCCTCCAGCTTGATGTGCGACCGGATGAACCGCACCGCGCGGTACGCGCCGGTGGTCACCGCCTGGATGCTCGCGCCGGTGAACCAGTAGATCACCATCCCGCCCGCCACCAGCCCGAGCAGGAACGGCGGGTGGAGGATCGAGAGCTTGTCGATCTGCGCCGTGAGCCCGTGGGTGAGCGCGACGATGATCGAGAAGATCATCGTGGTGGCGCCGACCACCGCGGTGCCGATCAGCACCGGCTTGGCCGTGGCCTTGAAGGTGTTCCCCGCCCCGTCGTTCTCCTCCAGCAGCTCCTTGGCGAGCGCGAAGTCGGGCGTGAACCCGAAGTCGCGCCGGACCTCTTCCGCCGCGCCCGGCTGCTGCTCGATGGTGGAGAGCTCGAAGACCGACTGGGCGTTGTCGGTCACCGGGCCGTAGGAGTCCACCGCGATCGTCACCGGGCCCATCCCGAGGAACCCGAACGCCACCAGGCCGAAGGCGAAGATCGCCGGCGCCACCATCAGCCCCTCCTGCGCCAGCCCGAGGGTGGCGATGCCCGCCGCCGCCGCCATGAGCGTGAGGATCGCGCCGCCCAGCCAGAACACCGCGAAGTTCCCCGCGACCAGCCCCGACAGGATGTTGAGCGAGGCCCCGCCCTCCTTGGAGCTGGTCACGATCTCCCGCACGTGCCGGGACGAGGTCGAGGTGAAGACCTTCACCAGCTCCGGGATGATCGCCCCGGCCAGCGTGCCGCAGGTGATGATGGTGGCGAGCTGCCACCAGAGGTCGGAGCGCCCCGCCACCTCGCGGACCGACCACCAGGAGACCAGGTAGGTGAACGCCACCGACACCAGCGAGGTGAGCCAGACGAGCTGGGTGAGCGGCTGCTCGAAGTCGAACCGGGCGGTGGCGCCGTGCCGGGCCCGGGCCACCGCGTTGCTCACGAGGTAGGACCCGCCCGAGGCAACCACCATCATCACCCGCATCAGGAAGATCCAGACCAGGAGCTGGACCTGGACGACGGAGTCCGGCACCGCCAGCACGATGAAGGTGATGAGCGCCACCCCGGTGACGCCGTAGGTCTCGAACCCGTCGGCCGTCGGGCCCACCGAGTCGCCGGCGTTGTCCCCGACGCAGTCGGCGATGACCCCCGGGTTCCGCGCGTCGTCCTCCTTGATGTGGAGCACGACCTTCATCAGGTCCGCCCCGATGTCGGCGATCTTGGTGAAGATCCCGCCCGCGATCCGGAGCGCCGCCGCCCCGAGGGACTCCCCGATGGCGAAGCCGAGGAAGCAGGCACCGGCCACGTCCGCCGGGATGAAGAGCAGGATCGCCAGCATGAACAGCAGCTCGACCGCGATCAGCATCATCCCCACGCTCATCCCCGCCCGGAGCGGGATCTCGTGCACCGGCCACGACCGGCCCCCGAGCGCGGCGAAGGCGGTGCGCGAGTTGGCGAGGGTGTTGATCCGGATCCCGAACCAGGCCACGCCGTAGCTCCCCGCCATGCCGATGAGCGAGAAGAGCAGGATCACCGCGATCTTGGGGAGCGGCAGCCCGGTCAGCAGGAAGTACGCCGCCACCACGACGCTGATGAAGCACCAGAGCAGCAGCAGGAACCGGCCCTGCTGCAGCAGGTACGCCTTGCACGTCTCATAGATGAGGTCGGAGACCTCGGCCATCGCCCGGTGCACCGGGAGCCGCTTCACCGCGGCGTAGCTCGCGAGGCCGAAGAGCAGCCCGAGGGCGCAGACCACGAGCCCCCCGAGGAGGAGCTGGTGCCCCGTCAGCCCCGAGAACAGCACGTCGGGGCGGGTGAGGTCGGGGAGGAGGAGGTTCACCTCCCCGCCGGGGCGGTGGGCGGGAGCGGCGGCCTGCAGGGCGAGCGCGGTCACGGGGTGCTCCAGGAGGGTCGGGGAAGCCCGGCGGCCCCCCCGCGCGCGGCGGGGGGCCCTCCGGACCGGGGGGCGGGCCGGGGCCCGCGGTCAGTACGCGCCGCGAACCTCGTACCCGGACTCCGCTCTGGCGTGCAGGGTGGCGAGAAACCGCTTCGCGAACTTGTCCAGCTCGCTCTCGGCGACCTGGTCGGTGGCCACCGTCACCTGGGTGAAATGCCCGCCCTCGGCGCGGACGTCCACCGTCACGGCGCCGAGGCTGCCGCTGAACCGGCGCTGGTGGGGCGCCTCGCCCGCGGGGGCGAGCCGCGCGCCGAACCAGCGCGCGGCCTCCGTCAGCGCCTCGGCGGGCGGCAGGTGGGTGCGGTGCAGGTACTTCATCGCGTCACGCCTCCTGGTAGTACTCGATGCCGAGGTGGGTGATCTGCTCCTCGCCCACCAGGAAGCGCAGCGTGTTCTTGAGCTTCGTCAGCTGGATGAACAGGTCGTGCTCCGGGTAGAGCCCGGCGGCCACCTGCGGGCTCTTGAAGTAGAAGGAGAGCCATTCCTGGATGCCCGTGATCCCGGCGCGCTGGGCCAGGTCGAAGAAGAGCGCCAGGTCGAGCACCAGGGGCGCGGCCAGGATCGAGTCGCGGCACAGGAAGTCGACCTTGATCTGCATCGGATAGCCGAGCCACCCGAAGATGTCGATGTTGTCCCAGCCTTCCTTGTTGTCGCCGCGGGGCGGATAGTAGTTGATCCGCACCTTGTGGAAGATGTTCCCGTAGAGCTCGGGATAGAGCTTCGGCTGCAGGATGTACTCCAGCACGCCGAGCTTCGACTCCTCCTTGGTCTTGAAGCTCTCCGGGTCGTCGAGCACCTCGCCGTCGCGGTTGCCCAGGATGTTGGTCGAGTACCAGCCGGCCACGCCGAGCATCCGCGCCTTGAACATCGGGGCCAGGACGGTCTTGATCATCGTCTGGCCGGTCTTGAAGTCCTTGCCGCCGATCGGGACGCCCTTCTCCTTCGCCAGGCCCTCCAGCGCCGGGAAGTCACAGCACAGGTTCGGCGCCCCGTTGGCGAACGGCACGCCCTCCTGGATCGCGGCCCAGGCGTAGAGCATCGACGGCGCGATCGTCGGGTCGTTCGCCTCCATCGCGCGCTCGAAGGCGGCGAGCGACTGGTGGGCGGGCCCGGGCGCGATGAACACCTCGGTCGAGGCGCACCAGACGATCACCAGGCGGTCGCAGCCGTGCTTCGCCCTGAACGCCCGGATGTCCTGCCGGAGCTGCTCGGCGAGCTCGCGCTTGGTCTTCCCGGTCTTGACGTTGGTGCCCTGCAGCCGCTTCACGTAGTGCTGGTCGAAGACCGCCGGCATCGGGCTGATCCCCTTGAGGAACGCCGCGATCGGCTCGACGTGCTCGTGCCGGTCGAGCACGCCGCACTTGAGCGCCGATTCGTACGCGTTGTCCGGGATCGGATCCCACGCGCCGAACACCAGGCCCTCGAGCGGGGCGAGGGGCACGAACTCCTTGATGAGGGGCGTCCGGCCCTCGGTCCGCTTGCCGAGCCGGATGGTGCCCATCTGCGTCAGCGACCCGATCGGCGCGGCGCGGCCCCGGCGGGTGTTCTCCACGCCGGCGATGAAGGTGGAGGCCACGGCGCCGAGGCCGACGCAGAGCACGCCCAGCGTGCCGTCAGCCGGCGCGATCGGGCGGGGAGCGGAAGTCGCCACTGTTCAGGATCCTTTCGGGACGGAATCGACCGTGCGGCCCGCGACGGCCCGCTCGGGCGCGCGAACGCCCTCGGTCAGACGGTAGACGTGGAGAACGCGCTGGACGACGGTGATGACCGACAGCAGGGCGAGGACCGCGACGATCGCCTCGAGGACCAGGGCCCGCGGACCGGCCCCGACCAGGAGGCTCGGCAGCCCGATGCCGATGATCCGCTCGGCGCGCTGGGCCATGCCCACCCGGCAGTCGAGGCCAAGGCCCTCGGCTCGCGCCCGGGCGTAGGAGACGATCAGGGACGCCAGCACGGCGACCATGCAGACCATCGCCGCCGCCACCGGCGCGTACACCCCCGGCTGGGTCAGGAGGAACGCCGCGATCCCGATGAAGGTGGCGCCGTCGCCGACCCGGTCCAGGGTCGAGTCGTAGAAGGCGCCGAACTTCGAGACCATCCCCCCGTGGCGCGCCACCTGGCCGTCGAGCGTGTCCACCAGCCCCGACAGGAGGAGGAGGAAGCCGCCGAGGCGGATGCCCCCGGCGCCGAAGGCCAGCGCCGAGGCCAGGACGACCGCCGCGCCGATGGTGGTGAGGGTGTTCGGGCGGATGCCGGAGCGCAACAGCCAGCCGACCAGCGGTTGCTGGACGGCGTAGTAGGCACGCTCGACTCCGGGCGGCACGAGCTTCACGTGCGGACCGTCTCCTGGGCGGATGCAGGGAGGTGGGGCCGGAGGGCCGGCGCCGGGGCAAAGGATAACCGCCCGCCGAAGGCGGCGGAAGGCGCCGCTGCCGCGACGGAAGTCCTAGTAGGGCAGTCGGATGGCCGTGGTCCGGCGCTCCCACGCCGCCCGCTCCCCGGCCCATCCGGCCACGATCCCGGTGGCCGGACGGCCCGCCGCGAGGTCGAGCCGGAGCCGGTCGGTCCCGGCCAGCCGGTCGAAATGCGCGGTCCGCCAGCCGATCCGGTCGGGATGCCGGGCCACGACCGCGGCAAGCAGGTGCACCGCCGTGGCGGTGGGATCGTAGGCGGCCCGGTCGGTGACGTGGAGCCGGATTCCCGCCACCAGGGTGTCCGCGAACTTGCCGTCACCGGGCGCGCGGGGGGTGAAGGGACGGCCCTCGAACCGCACCCCGGGGAGGCGGGCGGCCCGCACGCCCGCGAGCACGGCGGTGGTGTCCAGCCACGGGGCCCCGACCTGCTCGAACGGCGCATCCGACCCCCGCCCCACCGACAGCGCCGTGCCCTCGAAGAGGCAGGTGCCGGGATAATGGAAGAGACCCTCCAGCGACTGGAGATTCGGGCTCGGCGGGATGAACGGAAGTCCGGTGGCATCGAGTGCCTCCCCCCGGCGCCAGCCCGCCGCGGGGACCACCCCGAGCCGGACCGGGATGGCGAGCTCCTCCCGACCCAGCCGGGCCAGCTCGCCGAGGGTCAGCCCGTAGCGCATCGGGATCGCGAGCGTCCCCACGAACGACCGCCAGGCCGGGTCCAGCACGTTCCCCTGCACCGCCCCGCCGATCGGGTTGGGCCGGTCGAGCACCAGTACGGGAATCCCCGCACGCCCGGCGGCGCGCATCACCGCGAGCGTTGTCGCGTAGTAGGTGTA